>NZ_JBIUTD010000001.1:649296-734295 GCF_044741705.1 Kitasatospora sp. NPDC088134
GGGCCCCGCGCGCGGGGGGGGGGGGGGGGGGGGGGGGGGGGGGGGGGCGCGGCCGCCCCCCCCCCCGGGGGGGGCCCCCCCCCCCCCCCCCGGGGCCCCCCCCCCCCCCACGCCAGGGTTTGTACTGAGCTCATGCGAATCGGCGAGATCGCCGCACTGGTCGGGGTCACCCCGCGGGCCGTGCGGCATTACCACCATCAGGGCCTGCTGCCCGAACCTGTCCGGCTCGGCAACGGCTACCGCGACTACGGCCTGCGCGAAGCCGTCCTGCTCGCCCGGATCAGGCGTCTGACCGAGCTCGGCCTCTCCCTGGAGGAAGTCCGGGACGTCCTCCAGGATGACCGGGGCCGGGATCTGGTGGAGGTCCTGGAAGAACTCGACCAGGATCTCGCCCGCCAGGAGAAGGTCCTCCAGGAACGCAGGATGCGGCTCCGTGCGCTGCTGGCCGAGGCGCGTACCGGCCGGCTCGACGGGGACGTCTTGCTGTCGCCGCAGCTCACTCGGCTTCTGGCGGGCCTGGGGCCGGTCCCGGACTCCCCGATGGCCGCGAAGGACCGCGACCATCTGGTCTTCCTGGACAGCGTGCTCCCCGCAGAGACCCGGACCGCCCTGCTGGCGGGCCTGGCCGGGATGCGGGACCACGCGGAACAGGTCTACGCCCTGCTGGACCGCCTCGCCGACAGCAGACCGGACGATCCGCTGGTGACCCGCGCCGCGCGGGAACTGGCCGCACTCATGCCCGACGACCTCGTCACCCACATCCAGCACGGTGCCCCGGGCACCGCAGAAGAGGCACTTCTCGCGGATCTCGCTCCAGCTCAGGCCGCGGCGCTGCGCCACGCCGTACAGCTGGCCGCCGAGCGGCAGGAAGGACCCTCATGACGACCTCCGAGGCCCAGGCGGTGCCCGTGGACCGGCCCGCCGTCCCTGCGCGCGGCCCCGCCTCGCGGGCCCTGCGCACCGTCGCCCTTCCCGCTCAACTCACCCTCGCCGTCTGCCTGCTGGCCGGCGTACCGGTGCCGGGCGCGGTCATCGTGGGCGCGAAGGTCCTGCTGATCGCCGTGCTCGCCGCCGAGGTCACCCTGTGGCTGCGGCTGCGCAGGTCCGGCCTCTCCGGGCGGGACGCGCTCACGCACCTGATCCCCGCCGCCGTGCTGCGGTTCGTCACCCACGAGCTGCGGCTCATGGCCGGTCTGGTCCGCTGGGCCGGCCGCCGCCGGCACGGGGTCGAGGGAGCCGACGCCGTCTTCCCCCACGGCCGCGATCAAGCCGCCCTGACGTACGGCTTCACGTTCGTATGCGTCGCCGAAACCACTGCAGTGTCCTTCCTGCTCGCCGACTGGCCCGTCATCCACGCCGTCATGCTCGTCGTCGACATCTACACCGTCCTGTTCGTCCTCGGCATCCACGCCGCTTCGATCACCCGGCCCCACGTGCTCGCCGACGGCTCCCTGCGCATCCGCCAGGGAGCCCACACCGACATCCTCGTTCCCCTCGACCAGATCACGACCATCCGTCGAGAGACCCTGTTCACCCACGAGAAGAAGGACGGCGAGATCAACCTCGCCATCGGTTCCCAGACGTCCTTGACCCTGCACCTGCGCGAACCCGTCAACGCACCGAAGTTCCTCGGCGCGCCCCATCACGTCACCGTGATCCGGATGCACGCGGACGACCCCAAGGCCCTCTACGGCACCGTCGTACGGGCACTCAACGCGCTCTCGGCCTGAGGGACCGCGCCGGTCCGCCGGTTGCACAACGAACGGCCCGACAGGCGGGTGCGCCGCCCGGCCGGGGCAGCGCCCCGCGCATCCGACTCGCCCAGCAGGGACAGGAACGGGCGCACGGTGTTGTAGCGCTGGGCCCGCTTCTCGCGCATCGCCGCCTCGGCCGATCCGTCGTCCTCGGGCACCAGGGTCTCGACGGTCGCCACCGCGCCGGCTACCGCCGTACGCGGCACGGCCTCCTCGACCGCCGCCCACAGCGCGGCGACGTCCAGGTCCGTCTCGTGCTCGGTAACCGGGTCCAGCTCCTCGGTGAGGATCTTCGACGCCTTCGCCGGGATCCGGGCCGCCTGCTCCAGCTGCGGCAGCATCGCCAGGCGCTCCCGGTCCGACGCCCGGCGGGCGGGGCTGATCAGCCGGTTCGCCATCAGCACCGCGAACAGGTCCAGGGCGTCGTCCACCGCTTGCGCCTCCAGCTGCCGCAGCACCGCCGTCAGCAGCGCGGTCCGCCGCGGCGCAGGCGCCCGCTCGATCGTCTGCGCCTTGCTGAGCTGCCCGTACTGGGCCAGCGCGGACAGCCGGTTCACCGGCACCCGCGACAGGTTCACCCGGCCCAGCGCGAACGCGGAGATCTCCTCCACCCGCTCCATCGCCCGTACCATCGCCGTGCCCGTCGACCTCACCGGCGGTGTACGCAGCCGCTCCAGCTCCGGGACCCGCCTGCCCTCTGGCACCACCAGCAGCTCCGCCAGGGCCGGCGCGAGCACGGGATCGGCCCGGTACGTCGCCCGGGCCACCGCGTCGTACAGGCACCGCTCGGCCGCCGTACGGGCCGCCGACACCTGCCGGGCCAGCCGACCATGATCGTTCTCACCGGGATTTCCTGCACCCCGACTACTCACACCCGGGGCTCACGGGGTCTCCTCCGGCGGTCTGTGGCACTCGGCAACTTTGAACGAGTGGTCAGAAGTTTCCGACCGTCATCAGCCGCTTTTCGCCGAGCAGAGACCTCAGTTCGTTGATCAGGTGTCCAGTTGTTGGGTCAGGCGGGCTCGGGGGCGTAGCGGGCGAGGAAGAGGTCGACACCGGCGGTGATCTGGGCGTCGAGGGCGGGGAGGTCGAGGGGGGTGCTGGGGGCGAAGGTGTGGACGAGTTGGGGGATGCCGACGGTGGTGGCGACGAGTTGCTGGACGGCGAGGTCGGGGTCGGGGACGTCGAGGGCGCCGCGGGCGGTGAGGTCGGTGAGGAGGTCGATCAGGGGGCGGTTGTTCATGTCGTAGGTGACGCGGTACCAGAGGCCGCCGAGCTGGGGGAAGCGGTCGATCTCGCCGATCACCAGGCGGCGCAGCGACATGATCCCGGGGCTGAGCAGGATGCGGGCCAGCGCGGCGGTGTGGCGGATCAGGCCGGTGCGCAGGTCGGGGGCGGCGGCGACGGTGGCGGCCGCCGGGGCGAGGTCGGCGTAGGTGGTGGGGAGGACGCCGCCGACGACGGCGAGGAAGAGGCGCTCCTTGCTGCCGACGTGCTTGTAGACGGTGGCCTTGGAGACGCCGGAGCGTTTGGTGATGGCGTCCATCGAGGCGGCCGAGTAGCCCTCGGCGAGGAATTCGGCGAGCGCCGCGTCGATGATCGCCCGGCGCTTGCGGGCGCTGGCCTCGGACGGGTCCGGGATGGTCGGGATGCCGTACTCGTCGAGCGGGTCGGGGGTGGTCGCGGCGGGCATGGTGCGATCCCTTCGGGGTGGGTGGGTGGTCCTGCGGTTCAGCTTGGGCCGATCGCCCCGTCAGTGTATGAACTGAACAGTTCGGTCGACAACGGACGCCAGCACCGGCCCCGCCGCCACCCCCAGCGGGAAGGCCAGGTTGAACAGTCCGATCGCCGCCCCGCGCCGCTCGGCGGGCACCGTGTCGGCGGCGAGCGCCGTCAGCCGCCCCTGCCCACCGGCCGTGACCAGCGCACTGACCAGGGAGCCCGCCGCGACCGGCGCCGCCCAGGGCGCGAGGGCCGCGACCGCGGCGGCCGCCAGCGAGGCCGCGGCCAGCACGGCGGGCCGCTGCCCGGGCCGGACCACCCGGGTGGCGAGCAGCGCGCCGGTCAGCGCCGCGCCGGAGACGGCGAGCGCGGTGGGCAGCGGCGCCCAGCCGGTCAGCCCCGCGATCCGGCGCGGAACCCCGTACACCAGCGCGAAGTTGACGGTGGCGAGCAGCAGCATCAACGCGGCGGCCCGCCGGAAGGCGGGGACCCGCAGCAGGTCGAGCGGCAGCACCCGCCCGGGCGCGGCCGGGGCCGCCTCCCCCGCCCGGGCTGCCCGCAGTGCCGCCGGGACGACCGCGAGTCCGAGCAGCGGCAGCACCGTCGCGGCCCGCCAGTCGAGCAGTTGGGCGGCCAACGCGCCGACGGACAGGCCGACGATGCCGCCCACCGCGTTGCCGACCGCGACCCGGCCGGCGGCCCGGCCGCTGCGGTCCCGGCCGGCGATCCGGAACGCCGCCAGGGTCAGCCCGGCCGCACCGACCGCCTCCACCGCCCGCCCCGCGAGCAGCGCCGGCAGCACCGGCGGGGCCAGCAGCAGGACGGCCGCGCCGAGCGCCACCAGGACGGCCCCCAGCCGGACCATCCGGGCCGGCCCGCCGCGCCGGGCGAGCGCCGACATCAGCGGCGTCCCGACCACCAGCCCGAGCCCGTACCCCGTCAGCAGCCAGGCCGCCGTCCCGACCGGCACCTGCAGCACCCGGGCGACGGCGGGCAGCGCGAGGCCCGGCCCGGAGATGCCGGCCGCAGCCGTCCCCGCGAGCAGGACGGCGGGCAGGGCGGCGGCGGAACGGATGGACGGGGCAGGGGCAACCGGGGCGGAGCCGGACGGGGCAGGGGCGGCCGGGGCGGGGGTGGTGGCGGTCCGGCGGGCGGGGAGGGCGGAGCGAGGGGCGAGGAGCTGATGGGCGATCACGGCGGAAGCACTTCCGTTCACGGGATTCGGCGGAACTTCACGAGGCGGAGGACGGACGGGGCGGAGGACGGACGGGGCGGAGGACGGACGGGGCGGAGGACGGACGGGCGGGCCCGGTAGGGGCTCACTGCGGCATGACGCCCATCGCGCCGCGGGCGAAGTCCTGCTGGGCCTGCCGGAGTTCGGCGGCGGTGTTCATCACGAACGGGCCGCTGCGGGCGACCGGTTCGCCGATCGGCTCGCCGGTCAGCACCAGCACCTCGGCGGGCCCGTCCTCGGCCCGGACGGTGAAGCGCTCGCCGTCGGCGAGCACCGCGAGGTGCCCGTCCGGCAGTTCGGTGCCGCCGCCGGTACCGCCGGTACCGGTCGGGCCGCCGACGGTGGCGCGGCCGGTGAGGACGTGGACGGCGGCGTTGTGGTGGGCGGGCGCGGTGAACTCGGCGCGGCCGCCCGCGTCCAGCCGGGCATGGGCGACCAGGACCGGGGTCAGGGTCTCGAACGGGCCGGTGACGCCATGGGTGGAGCCGGCGATGACGGTGATCCGGGCGCCGTCGGCGGTGACGGCCTCGGGCAGTTCGCCCGCCTCGGCGTTCTGGCTGCGCGGGGCGGTCCACTTGTGCCGGGCGGGCAGGTTCACCCAGATCTGCAGCATGTGCTGGAGGCCGCCGGCGGCGAGGAACTCCTCGGTGGGCAGCGCCTCGTGGACGATCCCCGAGCCCGCCGTCAGCCACTGCACCCCGCCGGCCCGGACCACGGCCCGGTGGCCGCGCGAGTCGGCGTTGGCGATGTCGCCGGCGATCACGTACTGGATCGTCTCGAAGCCGCGGTGCGGGTGCGGCGGCGCGCCCTTGGCCTCGCCCGGCGCCAGCTCGACCGGCCCCACCTGGTCGACCATCAGGAACGGGTCGAGGAAGGGCAGTTGCTCGGTCGGGAAGGGCCGGCGGACCGGGAATCCGGCGCCCTCGTAGGTGTGGAACGGGCGGACGGTGCGGACGACGGTGCGCTCAGGAGCGGCGGGGGCTTCGGTGGTCATGGCCCCACTGAACTAGACGGAACAGTTCACTGTCAAGACTGAACCGTTCCGTTGACACAAATGAACCGAATCGTTTAGTTTTCTCGGCGTCGGAACCACCACCGCACCACTTCGCCCCAGGGGGACCCCGCCATGACCGGCTCCAAGATCTTCGCCATCTCCGGCTCGCTCCGCGCCGACTCGCACAACACCCGACTCCTGCACGCCGCACGGAAGTTCACCCCCGTCGACCAGCAGATAGAGATCTACGAGGGCCTGCGCGACATCCCCCCGTACGACTACGACCTGGACACCCCCGAGCTGCGCCCCGCGATCGTCGAGGACCTGCGCCGCCGGGTCTCCGAGGCCGACGGCCTGCTGATCGCCACGCCCGAGTTCAACTACTCGATCCCCGGCGTGCTCAAGAACGCCCTGGACTGGCTGAGCACCGACTGGACCCGCACCGAGGGCCTGCCGCTGCACCGCAAGCCCACCGCGATCCTCGGCGCCGCCCCCACCAACTTCGGCAGCGTCCGGGCCCAACTCGCCCTGCGCCAGGTCTTCGTGTGGACCGAGAGCGATGTGGTGGTCAAGCCCGAGGTGATCGTCTTCCGGTCCCACGAGCGCTTCGACGCCGACGGCAACCTGACCGACGAGACCACCGTCGAACTGCTCCGCGGCCTGCTCACCGCCCTCCAGGACAAGATCGACGCCCGCTGAGCCCCGCCCGTCCCGTCCCGCCCCCGTCCCCGTCCCCGGTGTCCGGGGAGTTCCCGAAGGAGAACACCGTGTCCACCACCGTGCCCGCCACCGCCTCCGGGCCCGTCGAGGTCCGGCACCGCACCGTCGAGGTCAAGGGCCTGCCCGTCTTCTACCGGGAGGCCGGCGACCCGGCCAACCCCGCCCTGGTCCTGCTGCACGGCTTCCCGAGCAGTTCCTCGATGTTCCGCGGCCTGCTGCGCGACCTCGCCGACTCCTACCACCTGATCGCCCCCGACCACCTCGGCTTCGGCCGCTCCGCGACCCCGCCCGTCGAGGAGTTCGCGTACAGCTTCGAGAACCTCACCGACCACACCCTGGCCCTGCTCGACACCCTCGGCGTCGACCGGTTCGCGCTGTACGTCCAGGACTACGGCGCGCCGATCGGTCTGCGGATCGCCTCCCGGCACCCCGAGCGGGTCACCGCGCTGATCTCGCAGAGCGGCAACGCCTACCTGGAGGGCTTCACCCCGTTCTGGGACGTGCTGTTCGCGCACGCCGCCGACCGGGCCGCCCACGAGCCCGCCGTCCGGGAACTGCTCACCGCCGGGGCCACCCGCTGGCAGTACACCCACGGCGTCCCCGCCGACCGCCTCGACCGCGTCTCCCCCGACACCTGGACCCTCGACCAGGCCGGGCTCGACCGCCCCGGCAACCGGGAGATCCAGCTCCAGCTGTTCTGGGACTACCAGTTCAACCTCGACGGGTACCCCGCGTTCCAGGAGTACTTCCGCACCCACCGCCCGCCGACCCTGGTCGCCTGGGGCCGCCACGACGAGATCTTCGGCCCCGCCGGCGCCACGGCCTTCGCCCGCGACCTGCCCGACGCCGAGATCCACCTGCTGGACGCCGGCCACTTCGCGCTGGAGACGCACGGCCCCGAGATCGCCGCCCTGATCCGCGACTTCCTCGGCCGGACGCTCTGACGCCCCGTCATGCCGGGGCCCGCACCCCTGTCGGTGGGAGGCGGGCCCCGGTGCGTGCCTGCGACTGCTCCGCTCAGCGGCCGGGCCTGCGCATGGTCCGGATCTCGCCGCCCAGGCTGTCGGCCCGCGAACCCACCGCGCCGATCCGGCTCACCGTGTCCGCCTCGTTCGCGGCGTGGTTGTCCGCCATGACCTGGAGCTTCTGGCCGACCTCGCCGAGGCGCTGGGCCAGCGAGTCCATCGACTCCTGCATGCCGTCCCGCAGCCCCTCGTACACGATGCCGAACTTCTCGCCGAGGTCGTCGTCGCCCCACGGCGGCTCGCTGCCGCCCTCCAGCCCCTCCAGCCGCGACTTCGCCTGGTCGGCGATCCGCTGGAACGCGGCGGCCACCGACTCCAGATTCCGGCCCTCCGCGCGCAGGTTGGCCTCGTCGACGACGATCTGCTGTGACATCCGGACTCCCCCGTCCCGCTGCGGCACCGTGACCGGGCCGCACCCGACTTGACCTTGACCCCGACCTCGGACCTGACTGCTACTGCCGGCCGTCCCCGGTCGAACAGTGATCGTACGTCCCCGACCGCCCGCCCGGCCACGCGCGGTCGATCAACCGCACGGGCAGGTACGGCGACTCGACCGCGACCGGGTGCCCGAGGTCGAACGCCCAGCAGGCCAGCGCGAGCGCCCCGAGCGCGAGACCCCCGGCAGGCTGGCCCGCCCGCTCCTCCGTCGCGGTCCAGTACGCCCGGTGCAGCTCCACCGCCTCGACCAGGGCCGGCCCGAACTCCGCGCCGCCACCGCCCAGTTCCGCCAGCAGCCGGACCAGGGGCCGCTGCAGTTGCTCGGCCGCGTCGCGTGCTGCTTCGCGTGCCGCCGCCAACGCTGTTGCAGCGTCCGGACGTTGGAGTCGGTGTGCCTGCAGAGCCTCGATCCAGGCGTACGTGAACCCGTCGTCCCCGTCGTCCGGCGCCGCCCGCAGCCGCTCCACCGGTATCCCGCACAGCCATCGCGCCTGCTCCCCGTCCCGGCAGATCAGCGCCAGGTAGAACGCGTCGAGCCAGTTGTCCGCGTCGGCGTACGTCTGCCACCCCGTCGCCGGGATCTCGCGTACCCGGCCGTCAAGGAAGCACTGGACCGTCCCCTCCTCCACCGCCGTCACCGCGAACAGCGCCGTCCCCACCTCGGACGCCACCACCGCGGCCCGCCGGGTCCGCAGGTGCGCCGCCTCCGCATCCACCAGACAGTGGGCCCAGAACGCGGAGAACGCACTGCCGAACGCCGAATCGATCTCCTCCGCCGAGAGATCGAGCTCGCCGATCTCCTCCGCCGCCTGCTCGCTCAACCGCTCCGCGAGCCCCTCGGCCCCGGGCCCGGCCATCAGATGGCCGGCAACGAACGTGGTCACGCAAGCACCTCCACGAACAGCACTCCCCGGATCACCGGGTCGGGAACTCGCCGACCCAGGCGCCCTTCAGCAGGTAGATCGGCAGGTAGATCGGCAGGTAGGGCGGCTCGACCTCGATCGGCATCCCCGCATCGAAGGCCAGGCAGGCCATCGCCAGCGGGGCGAGTGCCACCAGGCCCTCCGACCTCAGTGCCCGGGCCTCGTTTCCCGTCCAGTATTCCCGATGCCAAGTCAGCGCGGTGGCCAGGGACTTGTTGAACTCTGCGGTCTCGCGGCGCAGGTAGAGCTGGAACAGTTCCAGCGGCGGGTGGAGCAGCTTGAGCATGACCTCCTTGCTCGCCACCCGGATGCGCTCCGGTGCCGTTCCCTCGATCGCGGCGACCAGCGCGTCCCACCTCTCCGGCCTGCGCTCCCAGGCCAGTTGCAGCGCCTCGATCCACCGGTACACGTACTCGTCGATCTCCGCGCCGGACGCCCGCAGGAACTCGACTGGCACGCCCAGGAGTTGAGGGATGCGCTGCTCCTCGCGGCACACCACCGCGAGGGAGAACGTGTTCAGCCACAGCACGGGGTCCAGGTACTCCTGCGGCCCGGTGGCCGGCAGCTCCAGCACCTCGCCGTTCGTCCCGACCCGGCAGCGCACCGGGCCGGACTCCGCCGTCGCGGACTCGAACAGCGCCGCCCCGATCTGGACCGGCAGCACCCCGGCGTGCCAGGTCGGGTTCGTCCCGCCGTCCGGGTCGAGCAGGCAGCGCCGCTTCGCCGACCCCAGCGCGTAGTCCAGCGCCTCGGCCCGGTCGTCCTCGGAATCCGGCATCCCCGCGACCAGCTCCGCGACGGTCGCCTCCAGCAACTCCAAGGATCGCTCGGACTGTTCACCGCGCACCTCGTGCCGGGCGATACGGACGGTCATCGGGCACCGCCCGGCCGACGGGGCATCATGACCGTCACGTCGGGAACTCGCCCAGCCACTCGTGGTTGAGCAGGTACTTCGGAATGTACGGCGACTCCACGCCGAGCGGGAACTTGCCGTCGAAGGCGTGGCAGGCCACAGCGAGCGGGCCGAGCGCGACCGCTCCTCTGGTGTCGGTCGCCCGCTTCTCCGTCTCCGTCCAGAACCTCTTATGGAATTCGAGTGCCTCGACCAGGGCGGGCCCGAACTCCTCCTCGCGCTTGCGCAGCACCTGGTAGAAGAGGTGCAGCGGCGGATAGAACAGCAGGTTGATTGCCTCCGAGGCCGCCGGGTCGGCGGCATCCGGATAGGACGCTTCGAAAGCGATCTCCAACTTGTCGAGCAGGTCCGGCCGTTGCAGCCAGTAGCTCTGCAGGGCGTCGATCCAGGCGTAGAGGAACTCGTACACCCCCTCCCGGACCCGAAGTCGCTCGACCGGGATCTCGCACAACTTCCGCGCCCGCTCCTGGTCACGGCAGATCATCGCCAGATAGAACGCATCGAGCCAGTTACGAGCACCGGCGTACGTCCGTGGGCCCATCGCCGGGATCGACCGCATCCGACCGTTGATGAAGCAGTCGACCGTCCCCTCCTCCACCGCCGTCACCGCGAACAGCGCCGAACCCACCTGCAACGCCGTCACCGTGGCCTCCCACGTCTCCAGGCGCGCCGCCTCCGGATCGACCCGGCAGTGCATGTTCATCGACAGCCGAGCATTGTCGAACAGGATGTCGATGATCTCCGCCGACCCCTCCAGGAGGTCGACGAACGTCCCCACCTGCTCGGCCAGATCCTTGGCGATGGCCTGACTGTTGGGCTCGGGTTCGATGTGACGGGCAACAGTCACGGTCACGGAAGAGTCCCCTTACTGATGTCAAACCGCCGGTACTGCAGGCCAGTATAGCTTCCGCTATTCTTCTCGCCCTTCACAACGATGTACTCCAGATTTCCCGTGTGAAGCGCCGTAATAATTTTCGTCACAAGCTTGGTTTCGCCGCGCTCGGTCATCTCCCTGATGATGTCGTTGAAATACTCCCTGCTTCCCTGCGAAACAATGTTGCGCTCGCCGTTCGCCTCGACTATCCGCGAGCCGAGTTTGGTGTCGGTGCTGCTCTTGGCTTCGACAACGACGACCCGGCCATCGTCATTCGTCCACACCTGGTCGAACTGGTCGTTTCCGTTCGCCGGACCGAGCAGCGGCTCATCGGTGAATCCCTCGTATTTCTCGGCGATGTAATGATGCCTGGCCGCCGCTTCCCCGAATGCCTCGGTGGCCTCTCCTATCGCGGTATGGGTCTTCTTGTAGGCCGTCTGTGCTTCGGGCAGGCCGGATTCGTCCCGCCACTTCCTGGTTTTATTGTCCAAATCGATGGCGTCGTGGCGCCTCTTCGCGAATCCGTCGAGTTCGCCTCGCCGCTCATCGCTGGTGACGGTCTCCCGTCCCATCGGGACGTAGTCCGGGTCGAGGTAGTGCGGCTCGGGCGGCTCCGGGGCGTCCTTGGCCCTGATCCATGGCGCATCCGGTTTCAACTGCATGAGTTGCGGCGGCGTCTGCCCGCTCTCGTCCTTTGTGGCGAGCAGCAGCCGGCGGCCGTTCTTGTCGTAGTACTGCTCCCGGTACCCCGCCTCCTCGTTGGCGCGGTAGACCTGGATCTGCTCGACCTGGTCCTTGGTGAGACCGGGCCGGCCGTAGATGTCCGGCGGGTCGCCCATGAAGTCGGGGCGCTGCACCCTCGGCCGGTCGGCGTCGGGTTGACCGTCCGGCGCGTTCGGGTCCGGATGCGTACTGTCGCCGGCGGCCTCGGCCGGGGCGCGGCGGTCGTGGGACGGGTCGGTGTCGTGGGACGGGTCGGCGTGGTGGTCGGGTGTGACCGGGTTGCGGTCCGGGCCGAGCGGGACGGCGAAGACGCCGTGGTCGCCGCTGTGCATTCGTTCCGGCGTCCGGGTCGAGCAGGCAGCGCCGCTTCGCCAACCCGAGCGCGTAGTCGAGCGCCTCGGCCCGGTCATCCTCGGAATCCGGCATCCCCGCGACGAGGTCCGCGGCGATCGCTTCGAGCGGCTCCAGGGAACGCTCGGAGCGGTCGCCGCGCACCTCGTGCCGGGCGATACGGATGGTTATCGGGCACCGCCGGGCCGACCGGGCATCACGGCCGTCACGTCGGGAACTCGCCCAGCCACTCGTGGTTGAGCAGGTACTTCGGGATGTACGGCGACTCCACGCCGAGCGGGACCTTGCCGTCGAAGGCGTGGCAGGCCACGGCCAGCGGGCCGAGCGCGACCGCCGCGGAAGTGTTGGACGACCAGGCCTCGTTCGAGGTCCAGTACGACTTGTGGAACTCCAACGCCTTCACCAGGGACGGCCCGAACTTGTCCTCCCGCTTGCGCAGCAGCAGGTAGAACAGGTGCAGCGGCGGGTACAGCAGGTAGTCGACCACCTCGGGCGGGGCGATGTGCGGGGCCGACGGGTCCGAGGCCGCGAAAGCGACCTCCAGCTTGTCCAGCAGGTCCGGACGGCGCAGCCAGTACGTCTGCAGCACGTCGATCCAGGTGTACAGGAACTCGTCGTACACTCCTTCCTGTACCCGCAGCCGCTCCAGCGGGATCTCGCACAACCGCTTGATCCGCTCCTGATCGCGGCAGATCATCGCCAAGTAGAGCGTGCTCAACCAGTTGTCCGCGTTGGCGTACGTCCGCCGCCCCATCGCCGGGATCGACCGCATCCGGCCGTTGATGAAGCAGTCGACCGTCCCCTCCTCCACCCCCGTCACCGCGAACAGCGCCGAACCGACCTGAAGTGCCGTCACCGTGGCCTTCCACGTCTCCAACCGCCCCGCTTCCGGATCGGCCAGACAGTGGTTCCACCACGCCGAAAGCGCACTGCTGAACGCCAAGTCGATCAGATCCGCGGACGTTTCGAGGTGGTCGACCCGTCGCGCCACCCGGCCGCTCAGCCGATCGGCCAACTCCTCGGCGTCAGGCCGAGGTACCAGGTGCCGTTCGACGATCGTGGTCATGCCGGGCTCTCCTTGGAAGAAACAGTCATGTCATCACGGTCACCGGGTCGGGAACTCGCCGATCCAGGCGCCCTTGAGCAGGTAGATCGGCAAGTACTCGGAGTCGACGTCGATCGGCATGTCGGCATCGAAGGCCAGGCAGGCCATCGCCAGCGGGGCGAGTGCCACCAACCCCTCCGACTTCAGCGCCCGGGCCTCGTTTCCCGTCCAGTACTCCTTGTGCCAGGTCAACGCGGTGGCGAGGGACTTGTTGAACTCCTCGGTCTCACGGTGCAGGTAGAGCTGGAACAGCTCCAGCGGCGGGTGGAGCAGCTTGAGCATCACTTCCTTCCTCGCCATTTCGGTGCGCTCCGGCGCCGTGCCCTCGATAGCGGCGACCAACGTGTCCCAGGCCTCGGGCCGGCGCTCCCAAGCCAGTTGCAGGGTCTCGATCCACCTGTACACGTACTCGTCGATCTCGGCACCGGACGCCCGCAGGAACTCAACCGGCACTGAAAGGAGTTGACGGATTCGCTCCTTCTCGCGGCAGACCACCGCGAGGTAGAACGCGTTCAGCCACAGCACGGGGTCCAGGTACTCCTGCGGGCCGGTGGCCGGCAGCTCCAGCACCTCGCCGTTCGTGCCGACCCGGCAGCGCACCGGCCCCAACTCCGCCGTCGCGGACTCGAACAGCGCGGAGCCGATCTGCATCGCCAGCACCCAGGAGTCCCAGGTCTCGTACAGATTGGCCTTGGGGTCGAGCTGGCAGCGCCGCTTCGCCAGGTCCAGCGCGTAGGCCAAGGCGTCGGCCCGGTCGTCCTCGGAGTCCGGCATCCCCGCGACCAGCTCCGCGACGACGGCGGCCCGCCCCGCGAGTGACGCCTCGGTGGGAACGCCGGCCACTTCGTGCCGCTCGATCTGCTCGGGCATCACATTCCGTTCTTCCAGACGCGCAGGTAGAGCGTGCCCTGCCGGGTCAGCGGGTGGGGAACTCGCCGACCCAGGCGCCGTCGAGCAGGCACTCCGGGAGGTATTCGGACTCGACCTCGATCGCCATGCCCGCGCCGTGGGCGAGCGCGGCCATCGCCAGCGGGGCCAGGGCGACGAAGCCCTCCGGGTTCTGGGCCCGGGCCTCGTTGGCGCTCCAGTACTCCTGGTGCCAGGTCAGGGCCGTGGCGAGGGACTTGTTGAACTCCTCGGTCTCGCGGCGCAGGTAGAGCTGGAACAGCTCCAGCGGCGGGTAGAGCAGCTTGAGCATCACTTCCTTGCTCGCCACCCGGGCGCGCTCCGGCGCCGTCCCGTCGATCGCGGCGACCAGCGCGTCCCACACCCCCTGCTGCCCGTCCCAGGTGCGCCGCAGCGCCTCGATCCACTGGTAGACGTACTCGTCCATGTCGGCGCCGGACGCACGCAGGAACTCGGCCGGTACCGCCATGAGTTGGCCGATCCGCTCCTCCTCGCGGCAGACCACCGCGAGGTAGAACGCGTTCAGCCAGGTCAGCGGGTTCAGGTAGTCCTGCGGCCCGGTGGCCGGCAGCTCCAGCACCTCGCCGTTCGTGCCGACCCGGCAGCGCACCGGCCCCGACTCCGCCGTCGCGGACTCGAACAGCGCCGCCCCGATCTGGGTCGGCAGCACCCAGGCGTGCCAGGTCGGGTTCGTTCCGGCGTCCGGGTCGAGCAGGCAGCGCCGCTTCGCCAACCCGAGCGCGTAGTCGAGCGCCTCGGCCCGGTCGTCCTCGGAGGTCTCCATGCCCGCGACCATCTCCGCGACGGTCGCCTCCAGCAGCTCCAAGGATCGCTCGGAGTGGTCTCCCCGCACCTCGTGCCGGGAAATTCGGGTCACCATTCGTCTCGCTCCTGTCAGATCCGGAAATCCTCGACAACCACGCCGGTGTATTTGCCGTTGTCGTCCTCGTTCACCTTGACCAGGACGTACTGTACCTTTCCGTCTTTCAGCGCCTGCCGGATCTCGTTGGCGAGGTGGGGGTCGTACTCGGACGGGTCGTTGGGGTCCCGATCGGGGTCCACCCGCAGCGACATCTCCCGGAGGATCGTCCGGATGTACGGCCTGGTGCCCTGCTGGACGCGGAGGCCGCCGGCACCGCCGTCGTCGCTCGGATCTGCCGGGTCCGGGTCCGCTTTGCCCTTCCGCCAGTCGGGGTCGCCCGCCGGCGCCTTCTCCTCGACGATCAGGATTTCGCCGTTCGGACGCCGGTAGACGCCATCGAACATGTTGGCACCGTTCGGCGTCTTCGGGAGATCGATCGGCACGGCATCCGGGAATCTGTGCGGAATGGCGTGCAGCACCGCGGCCTGGTGGCCGAACTCCTCCGAGATCTTGCTGTTGTTGTCGCGCCCCGGGAGCCGCTCGTCGAATTTCTCCTGGGCCTCGTCGAGCGCCTTCCGGTTCTCCGGGCTCTCGTCCTTGTCGAACGCCTTCTGGGCATTCCCCAGTTCCACCGACGCCCGACGGTTGGCCGCGGCCGAGTGCAGGGCCGGCAGGTTCCCGTCCGGGACGGAGCTCAGGTCGAGGCTCTTCTTGTTGAACCTGCTCTCCCCCGGCGCGCTCGGCAGGTCGTGTGCCGAGATCAGGTTGCCGTCCGCATCCCGCACCAGGTGCGGCAGTTCGACCCCGTCGACCAGCTTCTTGATCCTGAGACGCTGCGGCGGCTCGTGGTTGGTGTAGTGCTGGGCCCGCCAGTCCGGGTCCTCGTTCGCCAATCTGACGTGTTCCCGCATGAGTTCCGCGCGGCGCTCCGCGCTGATCTCCGGCGGACTCGTGTTGCTGCTGTCGCCGGCGGCCTCGGCCGGAGCGCGGCGGTCGTGGGCCGGGTCGGTGTGGTGGGACGGGTCGGCGTGGTGGTCGGGCGTGACCGGGTTGCGGTCCGGGCCGAGCGGGACGGCGAAGACGCCGTGGTCGCCGCTGTGCAGGGGCTGGTCGGAGCGGCGCCCGGTCTGGGCGTCGATGTAGGTGATCTTCCCGTTGTGGTTGACCGCGTTCCAGGCGTGCGCCCGGCCGTCGGCGTCGCGGGTGATGATCACCGCCTGCGAGCCGTGCCCGTTGCGCCGGAGGGTGTCCTCCAGGCGGCGGTAGGCCGCAGGCCCGTCGCCCAGGTCGGAGAACTTCGCGCCCAGCGCGTTCTCGATCCGGTCGCGGCCGTTGCGCTCGCCCCGGTCGGACGGGTTGCCGTCCGCGTCGTGGTCGGGCGTCCGGGCCGCCGCCGGGGTCGGGTGCCCCGAGTAGGTGTCGACGGTCGCCAGCGCGACATCCACGCAGTTGTTGCGCCGCCCCGGCTCGTTCGGGTCGCCGTTGACCGCACGCGGCCAGTCGCCCCCCGGGTCCGGGTGCCGCAGCGGACGCCCGTCGGCGCCGCGCGGCACCGACTCCTCCACCCGCTGCCGGTCCCGGTCCGTCGGCTCCACCAGGCCGCCCGGCTCCCCGTACGGACGGTCGGCCGTGGCCGGCTGCGACGGATCGTGCGCCGGGACGTCCTCGGACCGGTGGGTGGTCGGAGAGTCGGAGTCGGACGGGGTGGGGGTCGAGTCGGCGGGACGGGAGTCCGGGTGACGCGGGTCGCTGCCGTGCGGGTCGGTCCCGTGCGGGTCCGTGGCACGCGGGTCCGTCGAGCGGGGGTCCGGGTGCGTCGGGTTGTCGCGGTTCGGGGCCGTCGGCGGGTGGTCCGCCGAACGGGGCTGCACCGGGACGGTGTTGGGGTGCGGGGTGGTGTCCGGGCGCGACGGGGCGTCCGAACGCGGCTGGGACGGAACGGCGTTGGGCCGCTGAGTGGAGTCCGGGCGCGAGGTCGGGGTGCGGTCGGCACCGTCCGGGCGCGACGGGGCATCCGAACGCGGCTGCGCCGGGGCGGCGTTGGGGCGCTGAGTGGCGTCCGAACGCGACGGGGCGCCCGAACGCTGCTGGTGGGGGACGGAGTTGGGGCGCGACGGGGCGTCCGGGTGGGAGGGGGTCGCGGGCTGGCGGCCCCACGGGGCGGTGCGCGGGTCCGGGCGGCCGGTGGTGGGCTGCTGGCCCAGGGTGACCGGGCGGTCGGGGCGCGGCGCGTCCGCGGTGGGGCGGTGGGTGGCGGCGGGCGGCGGGCTGCCGGTGGGCCGGTCGCTCCTCGGGGCGGCCGAACTCATGGGCCCCGCAGTCGGGTTGACGGGCGGCATGCCGGTCGGACCGGTGGCCACGGGGCCGGCGGTCGGGTTCGGCTGGGGCGTGCCCTGCGGCGGAACGTCCGGGTGGGGTGCGCGGGTCGGCGGGGCGTCCGCGACGGCGGTCGAGGCGGTCTGGACGTTGGCCCGGGGCGCCTCGTGCTCCGCGTTCTGGCGGGAGGGATCGGCCACCGGGCCGGGCACGTGCGGCACCCCCGGGACCGGTGGCGGCTGCGCCCCCGGCGTCTCGTGCTGCGGCGCGGCGGCCGGACGAGTGTGCTCCGCACCGCTCGGCGCGCCCGGAGCGGGACGAGCGGCCCCACCGGGCGCGACACCTGACGTCTCGTCGCCCGGACGGCCCGGCCCACGCGACTCGCCCTCCGGCCGGGGTCCGTCCGCAGCCGCGTTGTGCCCGTCCCCACGCGGATCGGCACCGACCGGGTGCGGAGCCGGGTTCGGCACGCCACCACCCTGCGGACGCGAATCCGGGCCGGGGGCCGGAGCACCGTCCGTCTGCGCGTGCGGCGCCGGGCGGGAGTCGGGGGTCGGCGTGTGGTGCGACGGGCCGTCGCCCTGCGGACGCGCATCCGGAGCAGGAGTGCTGTCGGTCTGCGCGTGCGGGGCTGGACGGGAGTCGGGGGCGGGCGTGTGACCCGACGGGCCGTCACCTTGCGGGTGCGCGCCCGGGCCGGGCGTCGGAACGCCGTCGGCCTGCGCGTGCGGAGCCGGACGGGAGTCGGGGGCGGGCGTGTGACCCGACGGGCCGTCACCTTGCGGGTGCGCACCCGGACCGGGCGTCGGAGCACCGTCCGCCTGCGCGTGCGGAGCCGGATGCGCACCGGGAGTCGGCGCGTGACCCGACGGGCCGTCACCCTGCGGGCGGGAATCCGGGCCCGGGGTCGGGGTCGGGGCGCCGTCGTTCCGCACGTGCGGGGCCGGACCGTCGCCGTGCGGCGTCGAGTTGGGCACGCCGCCACCCTGCGGGTGCGTACCCGGACCGGAGGCCGGAGCACCGTCCGCCTGCGCGTGCGGGGCCGGACGGGGGTCGGAGGTCGGCGCCTGGCCCGACGGGGCGTCACCCTGCGGGTGCGCACCGGGGCGCGCGTCCGAACCGGCCGGGTCGCCGCCGTGGTTCGGCACCGCGCCGCCCTGCGGAGGCGCATCCGAAGCAGGAGTGCTGTCCGTCTGCGCGTGCGGGGCCGGGCGGGAGTCGGGGTGGGGCTGGGTGGTGGCCTGGTCCGGCGTCGGGGCGGCGGTGGTCGGGGTGGTGGTGTGGGTCGGAGCCGGGGCCGGGGTGGTGTCGGACTGGGGGGTGAGGCGGGTGCCGAAAGGGTCGGACTGGTCGGTGGAGCGGTGGTCGGCCGTGGGGGTGGGAGCGGGTGTGGGGCGCGGGGCGCTGTCGGGCCGGGTGGTGGTGCTGGTGTCGCCGGTCTGCGAGGTGGGTGAAGTCGGGTGCGGGGTGGGGGTGTTGGTGCTGCCGGGGGTGGTCGACGACGGGCTGGGGGCGGTCCGGGTGCCGCCGCTGCTGTCGCCGCCGTTCGGCGTGCTGCCCTCGTTGCCGCCGGTGCGGCTCCCGTTCCCGCTCCCGTTCCCGCTCCCGTTCTCTCCGGAGCCGTTGCCGGTACCGGAGTTGCCGGACTCGCCGGAGTTCCCGTTCTCGTGGCTGCCGCCGTTGCCGTCGCCGTTGCCGTCGCCGTGACCCGCCGCACTGTCCGCGCGGTGGCGGACCGCTCCGCCGGCGCGGGAGCCGACGCCGTCGCGGAGGCTCTCGGTGAAGGTGTCCTGCCAGTTCTTGGCGGCGTCGACGCCGTCCTCGATGCCGCGCTTGGCGGTGCGACCGAGGTCGTAGCCGTTCTGGGCGCCGAAGCCCTGGTTGACGGTCTGGGCGATCAGGTCGCTGATCATGCCCTGGACGGCGGAGACGATCGGGTCCTTGAGGGTCTCCATGATGGCTTCGATCAGCGCGTCGCGGAGTTCCTTGAGGAGGCGCCGGACGATCATCTTGGTGGCCTGGGTGGCACCGAGCGCGCCGACCTCGGAGAGGCCGAAGGTGAACGGGGCGGCGGCCTGGGCGGCGATGATCTCGGCGGCCAGGATGACCAGTTGGGCGATCACGGCGATCTTGCAGGCGACCACGATCATCGCGGCGGCGTCGAAGGCCATGGCGATCAGGCGGGCGGCCTGGGCGGCGTCGGCGAGGTAGCCGTCGCCGCCGGTGGTGAACTTGTCGAAAGCCTTGCCGAAGGCGTCGATGTCGTCGCCGAGGTTGGCCGAGCGGACGCTGCTCGCGGCGGACAGGGCCTGGTAGTTGATCTCGTCGACCTGGTCGGCGAAGTCGCGCCAGACCTGGGCGCACTCGCGGAGCTTGTCCTCGTCGGCCTTGGGCCAGTCGAAGCCGAGCATCTCCAGGACCCATTCGAGTCCGTCGGGCAGCATCATCGACACGAGTCAGTTCCCCCAACTGACGGGACCACCGGGGCCGGCGGGACAGGACCGGGACCGACGGCCGGAAGGCACGGACAACACAGAAGGCACAGAAGGCACGGACAACACGGAAGGCACGAACAGCACGAACAGCACGAACAGCACGGAAGACAGCGACAGCGCGAGCACAGACGGATAAGTCGCTACATTAAACGACCAGTCAAATGATCCTACTCATCCGGCCAAGACAGTTCGCCACCGCCCGTACCCCGGGCGGCGCACCGGCGGGAGGGGGCGGAGGGTAGCCTCGGCCGGGATTTGACCGGCACGGAGGAGCGGAGGAGCAGCAGTGATCACCCAGGAACAGGCCCTCGCCACGGCCGACCGCTGGCTGAACGGCGGTGCGGCCGACGGGGAGCGCCGGGAGGTGCGGTACCGGGAGTTCGGCCTGGGCTGGGCGGTGTGGGCCGCGCCGGCGCCGTTGGAGCGCGACCCGGTGACGGGTGAGCGGCGGCCCCCGGCCGATCTCGGTGACGCCTGCGGGGTGGTGGACCGGGAGAGCGGGGAGCTGAGCGTCCGGCCGTCGGTGCCGGTGGACGAGGTGATCGCGGGGTACGAGGCGGAGCACGCCGAGCGGGCGCACCGGTCGGACCCGCCCGCCACGGGGCCGGGCAACACGGCGGTGGCGACGTACGTGGACCCGGCGAACGGGCAGGAGACGATGCTGTACCGCACCGCGGGGCCGGGGCTGCCGCCGGTGGAGTACCAGGTGGCGGCGGAGCTGGCGCGGATCGGCGTGCCGGCGGGCAACGTGGTGGCGCTGCACACCGACCTGCGGCCGGCCACCCTGCCGGGCGGGTACACCGCGGCGCTGGTGGAACGGGCGTTCCCGAACGCGGAGTTCTCCTGCTCGCACCTCTACGGGATCTTCGCCGAGGAGCGTGCCGAGGGCGTCGCGGCGCTGGCCGAGCACGCCGAGCGGACGGCCCGGCTGGCCGGGCAGCAGCCCCCGCCGCGGCCGCGCCGGGTCCCGGCGCCGCAGCCCGGCGAGGTCGCGGCGGCGGCGCCGGTGCGGGACGTGGCGCTGGGCCGGCGGATCGCGGAGGTGCTGGGCGAGGTGGTCCGGTACGACGCCGACGACATCGCCGCCAGCGCCCTGCCGGCCGCCGCCCGGACCACCCTGACCTGGGCCGGACTGCCCGCCGACGTGCCGCTGTTCTTCACCGCCGACCGGCCGGACGGCCCGCCGCCGGGCGGCCTGTTCGCCGATCTGCGCACCCAGCTGACCGCCGCCGGAACGGAGTTGGAGCCGCAACTGCTCGACGTGCTGGCCGGGTGGACCCGGATCGGGTCGGATGGCCTGTGCGTGGTCGCCGTGCGCTGCGGCGGCGAGGACGAGCGGGATACGGGCTCGGTCTGGGCCGTGCACCCGCGCACCGGCAGTGGCCGCTACGTGAGCGACTCGGTGGCCTCCTTCCTGCGCGGCCTGGACGCCCTGGTGACGGCGCGGGCCGCGCTGCCGGGTCTCGACCCGTTCGCGGCCGGCGCGGCGGTGGCGGCGCTGCAGCAGGAGCTGGCGGCGATCGACCCGCGCGCCTTCCACAAGGACTCCACCTGGTGGAACGTCGTGCTGGAGCAGATGTGGCACGGCCTGTTCTGACCCGCTGACCCGCTGACCCGCTGACCCGCTGACCCACCCCGCCCGGATCTCCGCCCGGACCTCCGCCCGGCCCCCGGCCAGCCCCCGGACAGGCGACCGGGCGCGCATCCGGGGGATACCGGGAGGTCACGGGGTCTCCCCCGCGGGCGCGAAATCGCACGGCCAGGCGGCGCAGAGCGGGGGCGTCGCCGGGCCGGGCGCGGCGCGGGCTCCTCTTGCATGGGCCGCATGGCAACACTTCGACGCGGGCCCCGCCCGCCCGGGACCCTCGCGCTGCTCCCGTGGGTGCGGCAGACCTGTGCGCCCAAGCGGCCGCCCACCGTTCCGACCGCGGCCTGGCGGTCGCTGCTGGCGATCGGCGGGCCGGTCGGCGGCGGGCTGCTGACCGGCCGTCCACTGGAGGGGGTGCTGGTCGCCCTCGGGGCGCTCTCCGCCGTGCTGACCGACGTGGCCGCCGGGTACCGGCACCGGGCGGTCACCATGCTGCTCCCTCAACTGCTGGGCATGGCAGGGGCGTTCACCATGCTGGCGGCGGGGGGCGGGCCGGCGGCGGGGTGGGTGCTGCCCGCGCTCGGGGTGGTCGCGGGCGTGCTGTCCTGCCTCGGGCCGGAGGGCTCGCTGACCGCGATGATCCTGCTGATGGACGCCGAGCTGGTGCTCGACGTGCCGCTGCCCGGACCGCTCTGGCACGCTCCGGCGCTGCTGCTGTCCGGCGCGCTGGCCGTGGTGGCGCTGGCGCTGGCCGGGCGGCCGCTGCGCGGCGACCGTCCCGAACGGGCGCTGCTGGCCCAGTGCCTGACGGGCTGCGCGGAGGCGCTGGAGGTGACCGGCCCGGCGGGGGCGGCCCGGCGGCGGGTCCTGCACGAGGCGGTGGAGCGGGCCCGGCGCACCGTCGCGGTCGGCGGCAGCACGCTGCTGGGCCGTCACCTGCCGGGCCTGCTGCTGCTGTCCGAACTGGCCTCGGCCGCCGGGTCGCGCGGCCTGCCGGTCGATCCGGCGCTGCCCGCGCGGCTGCGCGCAGAGGCGGCCGCGCTCACGCGCGGCAGGACGCCCGGGCCGGACCGGCCGGACCGGTCGGACTGGCCGGTGGCGGGGTGCGCGTTCGAGGCGCGGCTGGTGCGGGCCGCGCGGGCGGCGGTCGCCCCGGGGGTGCCCCGGTCGCGCGGGACGGCGGCGGAGCGGCTGCGCCGGCGGGCGGTGCGACAGTGGCCGGTGGTGCGGGCGGTACTGGCGGACCCGCGGTCCTGGCTGGCGGGGCTGCGGGTCGGCCTGGCCCTGCTGCTGGCCGGTGCGGCGGCGGCGTACCTGCACCTGCCGCACCCGTACTGGGCGCTGCTGAACGTGACCTTCGTCTGCCGTCCGGACGTCGGGCCGGTCACGGGGCGGGCGCTGGAACGATTCGCCGGGACGGCGCTGGCGGCGCTGGTGAGCGGGCTGGTACTGGCGTCCACCGGATCGGCGTGGGTACGGGTGGGGGTGCTGGCGGTGGCGGCGGGGCTGATCCCGGCGCTGGCCGGGACGGGCTACCTGTACCAGACCTCGGCGCTGGCGACGGTGGTGCTGATGGCCACCGAACTCGCCGGGGACCCGGCGCTGCCGCTGCTCGGCCCGATCCTGGCGAACTGCGCGATCGGCTGCCTGGCCTCGGTGCTGGCCTGCGAGCTGTTCGGCGGCCGGACCCGACAACTGGTGCTGGCCCGCCGCCTGGCGGGTGCCGTCGAGCAGGCCGCGCTGACCCTCGGCCCGGGGCGCCCGCGCCCCGCCTCGGCCCTCGCCGCGCCCCGGGCGCACCTGCAACTCGCCCTGGCCCGGGCCGAGTTCGACCGGATTCGGCGCGAGCCGCCGTGGCGCCGGCGCAGCATCGGCCAGTGGGCCGACCTGATCGAGGAGGTCGAGCGGACGGTCGACACCGCGCTCGCCACCCGCCCGACCGCGGACGGCACCCGCCACCGCCTCCACCGCGCCGCGGCCGGCCTGCACCGGATGCCCGCCCCCCGCACCCGCCCGTCCGGCCGCACCACCCGCCCGGGCAACCGGCGCTGACAGGCCGTCGACCGGCCCGCCCGGAGGGGGTCTCCGGGCGGGCCGGGGAGAGGCGGCACCCGGGGTGTCAGTGGTCGGCGGCGGCCAGGCCGCGGGCCTCCAGGATCGGGCGCAGGGCCCGGACCGCGTAGAAGCTGCGGGACTTGACGGTGCCGACGGGGACGCCGAGCGCGGCGGCGGCCTCGACCATGGAGCGGCCCTTCATGTGGAGTTCGACCAGGACGTCGCGGTGGTGGGAGGGGAGTTCGGCGAGCGCGACGGCCATGTCCCGGGCGTCCAGCAGGGCGTCGTAGGGGTCGTGGGCGCCGCCGTGGCACTCCGGGGTCTCCCCCGCGACCTCCTGCGGGCGGGCGGACTGCATCCGGAAGTGGTCGATGGCGATCCGGCGGGCCACCGTGAACAGCCACGGGCGGCTGTGCTCGGGGCCGCGGCGGATCGCGTCCGGGTTCTGCCAGGCCCGCAGCAGGGTCTCCTGGACGATGTCCTCGGCCTTGCCCCGGTCGCCGCTGGTGGCGCGCAGCATGGCGCGCAGCAGGTAGCCCCCGTGCAGGCGGTACAGCTCGGCCAAGGTCTGCTGGTCGAGGGTGGGACGTCGCGGCGCACGGGCGGCGCCGGGGACGTCTGCGGTGGGTGCGGCGCCCCGGATGGTGTCCGGTCGTGCGGCGGTCGCTCCGTCGGTGGGCCCGGCGGTCGGGTGGGTGTCCTTCAGCTGAGCAGTAGCGTCGATGGCCACGGCGGTAGAGCCCTTCACAACAATCGTCGGCATTGGGCAAGCCGCCCCGCCTGGCCCACCACCTTCTGCGGCCCACCCTCGCGGGCGGTCCCAACGTCGCGCCAACGTCGCGCCAATGCGGCGGCCGGGACGGGCTGACGGGACGTCATCCCTCGTCGGGGGCGGCCCCGGTGCGGCGGCGGTGGACCCGGGCCGCGCCCGCGCCGAGCGCGACGACGACGGCGAGCGCCCCGGCGGACCAGGCCAGCGCGGCGGCGCGCCGGACCGGGGTCGGGTCGGGGGCGGGCGGGACGACCACCTGCGGGGCGGGGAGCGCGGCCGCGGTCGGGGCGGGCCCGGTCGGGGTGGAGAGCGCCGCGACCGGGTCGACGGTGCCCCAGCCGAGCAGCGGGTCGGGGACGGTGGTGCCGGGCCGGTAGGCGGTGGCCTTCAGCCGGGCGGCGAGCCGGTCCGGGGTGAGGGCGGGCTCGTGGGAGAGCAGCAGGGCGGCCGTCCCGGCGGTGAGCGCGGCGGCGCCGCTCGCCCCGTCGGTGCTGAACTGGCCGCCGCCCGGGCCGGGGGCGCGGAGCCGGGTGCCCGGGGCGGCGAGGTCGACCCGGGCGGGGGCGGCGTTGATCGCGGCGCCGTCGGGGCCGACGCCGGCCACCGCGAGGACGCCGGGCAGCGCAGCCGGGTACACCGCCCCCTTGGCCTGGGCGTCGTCGGGGGCGGTGGGCGCGACCAGCAGGACGCCCTTGGCGGTGGCGTAGCCGACGGCGTCGACGAGTTGCTGGCTGGAGCCGGCCGCGGGCACGCCGACCAGGGCGATCCTGGCCCCGTTGTCGGCGGCGGCCCGGATGCCCTGGGCGAGCAGGTCGGGGGTGGTGGTGCCGGCGTCGTCGGTGACGGCGACGGCGAGCACCGTGGCCTCGGGCGCGACCCCGGCCGGGCCGCCGTCGCCGGTGGCGCGGGCCGCGACCAGCCCGGCGAGCAGCGTGCCGTGGCCGACGCAGTCCCGCCCGGCGTCGCCCTGCCCGTACACCCGGGGGCCGAGCCGCAACCGCCCCGCGAGCGGGCCGGCCGCGCCGCCCGCGGCGGAGTCCACCCCGGAGGCGAGCACCGCGACGGTGACGCCGTTGCCCCGGCCGAGCGGCCAGACCGCCTCCGGATGCAGGTAGACCTGCGCCCACGGCAGCCCGTCGACGCTCTTCGCGGACGGCTTGCGGCACCCGTTCTCCTGGACGTCCGGCAGGCTCTGCCGGATCGTCGGCAGCTCGGTCGGCGACGGCGAGGGCACGTCCGCGACCGCCGCCCCGCCCGGCCCGAGCAGCGCCAGCCCGTACACCACCGCGCACCCGACCACCGCCCCCACCGCCCGCCGCCCGAGCGGCCCCACGCCCCCCGGCACGCTCTCCCGCGCCCCCGGTCGCAGGCCGTTCAAGCTCTCCTGCGCTCCCGGCCGCCGGAGGCCGGCTGTGCCGTCAGTGCCGTGCTGCGGGGTCATGCCGGGGTGCCCGTGGGGGCGGCGAGGTCCTGCGGGAGGAGGAGGCTGAGCTCGGAGACGTCGGCGAAGTCGAGGCGGCTGAGGCGGCGGGCCTGACGGGTGATCATGCCTTCGAGGGTCTGGCGGGCGTAGCGGCCGTTGCCGAAGGTGCGGTCGCGCGGGACGGCGGCGAAGTGCCGGGCGAGGGCGGCGACGGTGTCGGGGGCGCAGGTGTAGCCGGCCTTCTCGGCGTGGCGGCCGACGATGGTGACGAGTTCGTCGTCGGTGTAGTGGCCGAACTCGATCTGGCGGGAGAAGCGGGAGGCGAGGCCGGGGTTGGAGGAGAGGAAGTGCTGCATCTCGTCCTCGTAGCCGGCCACGATGACCACGACCTCGTCGCGGTGGTCCTCCATCAGCTTCATCAGGGTGTCGACGGCCTCCTGGCCGAAGTCGTTGCCGCCGCCGCCGTTGCGCGGGGTGAGGGTGTACGCCTCGTCGATGAACAGGACGCCGCCGCGGGCCCGGTCGAAGGCCTCCTTGGTGAGTTGGGCGGTGTGGCCGATGTAGCGGCCGACCAGGTCGGCGCGGGCGGTCTCGATCAGCTGGCCGGTGGGCAGCACGCCGAGTTCGGCGAGGAGTTGGCCGTAGAGCCGGGCCACGGTGGTCTTGCCGGTGCCGGGCGGGCCGGCGAAGACCAGGTGGTGGCCGATCTTGGCGGTGGGCAGGCCGGCCTCCTCGCGGCGGCGGGTCTGCCGGAGCAGGTCGACCAGGTCCTCGACCTGCTCCTTGGCGGCGGGGAGGCCGACCATGGCGCGGAGTTCGGCGAGCAGTTCGGTGCCGTCCTTGCGGGCGGCGGGGTCGGGTCCGGCGGGGGTGACGTCCTCGGGGAGCAGTCGGGCCAGGTCCTCGTCGGAGACCTCGGGGTGGGTGGCGAGGCGGGTGGCCTGGCGGTCGACCATCTCCTCGAAGACCTTGCGGGCGGCCCGGCCGTTGCCGAAGTCCTCGCCCTTGGGGAGCCGTTCGAACAGGGTGCGCAGGGCGTCCTGGGTGCCGTCGGCGAGGGTGTAGCCGTGGCTCGCGGCGGCGCGTTCGACGATGGTGACGAGTTCCTCGTCGGAGTAGTTGGCGAACTCGACGGTGCGGCTGAACCGGGAGGCGAGGCCGGGGTTGGAGGCCAGGAAGTCGGTCATCTCGGTGGAGTAGCCGGCCACGATGACCACGATCTCCTCGCGGTGGTCCTCCATCAGCTTGACCAGGGTGTCGATCGCCTCCCGGCCGAAGTCGGGGCCGCTGCCGCCGGAGCCGGCCGAGAGGGTGTACGCCTCGTCGATGAACAGGACGCCGCCGAGGGCGGAGCGGAACACCTCGGTGGTCTTCAGCGCGGTGCCGCCGATGATGGAGGCGACCAGGTCGGCGCGGGCGGTCTCGACCAGCTGGCCGCCGGCCAGGACGCCGAGTTCGGCCAGGATGCTGCCGTAGAGCCGGGCGACGGTGGTCTTGCCGGTGCCGGGCGGGCCCGCGAAGACCAGGTGGCGGCTCATCGGGAGGGCGGGCATGCCGGCGAGTTCGCGGCGCCGGGCCAGCTTGTTGAGGTTGACCAGGGTGGCGACCTGCTCCTTGACCCCGGCGAGGCCCACCAGCGACTCCAGCACCTCCAGCGGCCCGGGCGGGGCGGCGGACGCGGCGGGCGGCGCCGGCTGCTCGGGGGCGGCGGCGCGGTGCGGGTCGGGGGTGTGGCCCGCCCCGGCCGAAGGGGCGGCCGGGACGGACGTCTGGGAGGTGGCGACGGCGGTGCCGTGCGCGTCGGGCAGCCCGTTCTCCTCGCTGACCAGTTCCTCCACGGCGAGCCGTTCGCCGGGGGCGGTCTGCCGGAGGCCGGAGCCCTTGTTGCGGGAGAGCGTGCAGCCGGTGAGCCGGACGGCCTCGACGGAGTCGGTGCGGACGCCGTCGCCGGTGTTCTCGGCGGCGGCGACCTTGACCAGGACGGCGCGGGCGCCGCTGCCGAGCCGGACGCCGTGGCGGCGGTTGCCGGTGGCGCGGACCCGGGTGCAGGTCAGGTCGGCGCCGTCCTCGGCGGTGATGCCGTCCTCGCCGGAACCGGTGATCTCGCAGTCCCGCAGCTGGGCGGTGCCGACCCGGCCGAGCAGCACGCCGGAGCCGGTGGCGTCGCGGACGGCGGTGTCGCCGATCCGGGTGTCGGCTCCGTCGGCGATCCGGATGCCGGAGCGGCCGGCGTCCAGCACCTCGCACTTCTCCAACTGGCCGCGCCCGTCCCGCAGGACGGCGACGCCGTCGCCCTTGGCGCGGTGCACGGCGGCGCGGCGCAGCCGCGGGTTGGCGCCCTCAGTGATCAGCACGCCGGTGCCGGCCGCGTCGCGGACCTCCAGCCGGTCCAGGTCGGGGGCGCTGTCGCCGGTCAGTTCGAGGCCGTCGCCGCCGCAGTCCCGGACCACGGTGCGGGACAGGGTGGGGCCGGAGGACTCGCCGATCCAGATGCCGGTGCCCTGGGCGGCGGCCACCTCGCAGTCCTCGAAGGTGCCGCGGGAGCGGCCGGTGACGTGGACGCCGTGGCCCGAGGTGCGGACGGTGCGGCAGCGGCGCAGCTCGGGGTCGGTGCCGGCCGCGAGCACGATGCCGTGGCCGGAGGTGCCGGTGACGGTGCAGTCCTCCAGCACGACCCGGGCGGTGGAGCTGATGTAGACGCCGATGGTGGTGTCGCGGACGTGGGTGCGCAGCAGCCGGGTGGTGCTGTTCTCCTCCAGCGCGATGCCGGGCTTGTCGGTGACGGAGATCTCGCAGCCCTCGAAGGTGCCGCGGGCGTTGCCGTTGGCGCAGATGCCGTTGCCGCGGGCGTCGCGCAGCACGCAGTTGCGCAGCAGCGGGTCGGCCCGTTCGCCGATCACCACGGCGGAGCTGCCGAGGTGTTCGACGACGCAGTCCTCGATGACGCTGTTGCCGGTGGAGGTCTCCACCAGGCCGGCGCCGGCCGGGTTGGTGACCCGGCAGCCGCGCATCGCCAGCGAGCCGTCGCCGCGGGTGAGCAGGGCCGTCCAGGAGTTGCCGATGACCTCGCAGTCCTGGAAGGCGGCCTGGCCGCGCGGCACGTCGACGGCGGGCAGTTCCTCGTCCTGTCCTTGCAGGATCAGGCCGGTGAACTGCACCGCCTCGGCGGTGACCTGGACCACGCAGCCGCGCCGGGCGGTGATCCGGACGGTGCCGCGGGCCTCGGCGGCGGTGATGGTGACCAGCTTGTCGATCACCAGGTTCTCCTCGTACCGGCCGGGCCGGACCGAGATCACCGCGCCGCTGCGGGCCTCCGCCAGTGCCTCGCCGATCGTGCGGTAGCGGCCGTCCCGCTGTTCCGGGCACACCGTCAGCACGTGGCGCGACATGGCGTGGAGTCTCCTCTTCCTGGGTGGACTGGGTGGGCGGGGCGCGCTTCCTGACGGCGGATCAGGTGCAGTCGGCGCGGACGGCGGCGGCGGCGTGGTGGGCGTGGTCGGCGCCGGCCCCGTAGTCGATGCCGCGGTCGTGCAGCATCACAGCGATCTTCCCGTTGCTGACGGGGAAGGTGCCGGCGTTGACCCACTTGCCGCGGTTGGCGGTCTGGTCGATGGTGAACGCGCCGATGGTGCCCTCGCCGGTGGTGAAGTACCGCTGGACGGTGTAGTAGGCGGGCTTGCCGCCGACCGCCTTCACGTCGGTGTTGTTCGGGATGTACACCGAGAGCTTGCAGGTACCGGTGTTGATCGGCGAGGTGGTGAACGCCCACAGCACCGACTTGCCGTAGTCCTTGCCGGCCTCGCCGGACATCGGCACCGACACGTACTTGCCGCTGCAGCCCGAACCGGCGTACCCGCCGGTGGTGCTGGTGGTCCAGCCGGTGCTGCCGTCGGTGTACCAGCCGTTCTGGTCGTAGCCGATGCCCGCGTTGGTGCAGCCGGTTCCGGCGACGGCGGTGAAGCTGGGCGCGGCCGGGGTGGTCTTGTTCGGCGCGGGGACGGCGGGGGCGCCGCCGGTGGTGGTGGAGCCGCCGCCCGTGGTGCTGCCGCCGGTGGTGGAGCCGCCCCCGGAGGTCGAGCCGCCGGACGTCCCCCCGCCGGAGGTGGAGCCGCCGCCCGTACCACCGCCCGAGGTCGAGCCGCCGCCGGTGGAGCCTCCGGAGGTGCCGCCGGTGGCGGTGCCGCCGGCCGTGCCCGCGGCAGCGGGGTCGGTGGAGGTCGGCGCGGCCGTGCCGCCCGGGAGCAGCGCGGCGTCGACCGGCACCGCGACGGCGGTCGGGTCGTTCGGGCCCGGGGTGGGCAGCAGGTCGCCCAGTTCGGGGCCGCCGGCGGGCGGCTGGTCGGCCTGGCCGGCCGCGGCGTTGACGGTCTTCGGGCCGCTGCCGGTCAGCACGAACGGCAGGCCGAGCAGCAGCACGCCGGCGGTGACGGCCGCCAGCACCATCGGCTTCTTCGAGCGGCGGCGCTCCGGCTCCTCCTCCCCCTCGAACCCGTCCGGGTCCTCGCCGTCGAAGCCCCCCGCGGTCGGGTCGGGCATCGGGGCGGTGGCAGGCTCCTGCTCGGGCGACAGGAACGGGAACACCCCGGCGGGGGTGCGGGGCGGCCGGGGGGCCAGGCGGGCGTCGTCCTCGGCCCCGGCCCCGGCGGCGGGCTCGGGCTGCGCCGCCGCGGGCTGCGGCTCGGCGGCGGGCGGCGCGGACGGCCGGCGCACCGCGTTGGGGTCGGGCAGCACCCGGCCGTACTTCGGCGCGGACCCGGCCGACTGGGCGCCGGCGGGCTCCACCTGCCCGTACGAAGGCGCGCCGGACGCGGCGGCCCCACCCTCGGAGCCCTCCTCGATCTCCCAGGCGACCGAAGGTAGTTGGACTCCCCCGGCGCCGGCCTGAGAACCGTTTCCACCCGTGCTCGTACCCACCAGAACTCCTCGGCTCCCCATGCGGTCCTGTCGACGGGACCGCCCCGCCGACCGGACTGCGGACGCTCCCACTCCCTAGCTACGGCCCGGACCGGACCGGCGGTTCACCCGTTCCGGGAACCGCCCATCAGGGTGTTGAAGACCTTCTGCTCCGGGGAGACGGGCAGCCGGGTGAGGTCCCCGACGGTGAGGCGGCCTTCGCCCGACAGCTGGTTCACGTGGCGTATCAGGTCGGCCAGTTGGTCGTCCGTCGGCCCGGTGCCCTCCGGCAGCTTGAACAGCTGGCGGACCAGGGCCGTCGCCCCTTCCGAGGTGCCGCCGCCGAGCTCGACCAGCTCGTGGGCGGCGCGCAGCGCTGCGATGTCGTTCGCGTCGAGGCCCGGCCTGGCTCCGGCCTCGGCGCGCTGGAAGTCCTCGCCGAACAGGGTGCGGCTCAGCTCGACGGCGGCGACCTGCCGGTGCAGACCGGTCGCGGTGGTGGGGATGTACTCCGCCGGCGGGTGCCCCGTCCCGTCGGCCAGCACCCGCCAGAGGTTCCCGAGGGCCTGAAGGTGGGTCCCGGCGGACACGGGGGGCTCCAACTCCGGCAGCCGGTTCATGACGACCGCCAGCCGGGCCGCCTGATCGTCCGTCGGCCGGGCGTCCTCCGACAGGTCGAACAGCCGACGGACCTCGGCCATCGCCCCCTCCGGCGTGCCGCCGCCGAGCTCGACCAGCGCGTGGGTGGCGCGGAACACCACGATGTCGCCCTCGCCGAAGCTCGGCCGGACCCCGTTCTCGGCGATCCGGTAGTCCGTGCCGAACAGGGTGCGGCTCAGCTCGACGTCGACGGCCTTGACCTCCTCCAGCGGGATGTCCACCGTGAACGGGACCGTGCCGACCAGGGCGTTCTTCGGCGGGGTCCCCGCTCCGCCGTCCTCCTGGGGCTTCGACTCGGAGCCGCCGAAGAAGGTCACCTCGATCTTGGCTGCCCCCTTGAAACGGCCCATCGGGATCTCGTACTTGCCGTTGGCGATCCCGCCGCCGGAGCTGCCGAGGCTGGCGCCCTTGCGCCCCTGGTGCTGCAGGCCGAGCGTGCCGGTGGGGTTGAAGGGGGTGGAGCTGTCACCGAGCTTGGCGCCGACCTGCACCTGCGCCCCCCACTGCTTGCCCTTCAGTTCGCTGTGCTCCGTGCCGGCGACGCTGTTGTTGACCGGGCTCAGCACGGCCTTCTGGTGGTTGCCCTGGTGCTCCAGATCGAGGATCTGCACCTTCACCTCCATGCCCAGCCCCTTGCCGAGGTCCCAGTGCGAGGGCGGCTTGCCGGTGAACATCGCCGTGCCCTGGCTCGCGGAGTGCAGCAGCGAGGAGAAGTGGCTGTGCGAGATGACGTTCTCCACCGTCGGCCTGATCCGCGCCCAGGCACGGGACCCGAAGTACTGCTCGGCCCGCTGCCGCACCAGGTCGTGCAGGCCGCCGACGTCCTCCAGCCAGCGCAGCACGTCGGTGTCGCGCAGGCCGTGCTTCTCGATCCGCTCCGGCGGCAGGTACACCTTTCCGGGCACCGGCTTCTCGGGTGCCACGCTCGCCGCCCGGTACGGAGCGGAGGTCTCGGTGGTCTCGACGATGGTCTCGAAGCCGATCTCGGCGGTGCGCCGCCGGAAGACGCCGGCGCCGATCCACGGCTTCCGGGTGAAGTCCAACTGCAGCTCGGCGACGCCCGCGAAGGCCCGGCCGGACACCTTCGCCTTGGTGCCCATGCCGGCCGTGAAGCTGCCGGCCACGGTGTCGATCCGGTCGGTGCCCCAGGCGTGGTTGACCGAGCCGCCGACGTTCATCGTGACGCCCGACGGCAGCGTGACGTAGCCGACGGCACCGACGGTGACGGAGTGGCCGGTGCCGGCGCCGTAGGCGGTGACGCCGTCGGTGTTGGTGTAGCTCTGCTGCACCTGGGTGCCGACGTTGAACTCGGTTTCACCGGTGTAGCCCAGGTCCCGCAGGCCCTCGCGGACCACGGCGGTGATCCGCACGGTGCTCCGACCGTGCCGGACCACGATCGGGTCCCCCGCCGTCATGCCCTTGAGCCGGGCCTGGAGCTTCTCCGGGGTGAGCTCGGCCTCCAGCTTCCGGTCCAGCCCCTTCCAGTCCCACCGGAACGGGTTCTTGCCCGGCTCGTCCTTCGACTTCCGGACCAGGCCGTCCCAGTCCCACTTGAGCGGGTTGTGCTCCCGCTTGCCCCCCACCGTCGGGGCGAGGTCCTTCCAGCCCCAGTTGAGCGGGTTCTTCTCGACCACCATGACGTAGCGGGGCTCGTCTCCGGGGCCGGTGAACGGCACGACCTCCCGCGTCCGCCCACCCCTCCGGACCAGGCCGCCCCAGTCCCACTTGAGCGGGTTGTGCTCCCGCTTGCCCTCCGCCGTCAGGGCGAGGTCCTTCCAGCCCCACTTGAGCGGGTTCTTCTCGACCCGGTAGTCGTCCGCCGAGACATTCTCCTTCGGCCGCAGCGCGTCGGGGGCCTTGGGCAGGGACCGGTTCCGCTCGCCCTCCCAGGCGATGCCCCGCCCGGGGACGTGCACGGCCCTCCGGTCCTCCTGCGGCCACGACTTGATCTGCTCCAGAATCGACCTGCCGAAGCTGCGGGGCCGCTCCTTGGCCGTCTTGTCCTCCTGCTGCCCCCCCGCCTTGTCCTCCTGCTGGTTCGCGGCCGTGCCCTCGGCCTTGGCCGACTCCTCGGGCTTCCGGTGCGGGTACACGTCAGTGACGATCGCCGACGAGTCGATCCGCCGGCGGTCCAGCGTGTGCTCCTGCTTGCGCTCCTCGTCCTCCCGCTTCTTCTTCGCCTTCTCCTGCTCGTCCTTCTCCCGCTTCGCCTTCTCCTCCGGGCTCTCCTCCTTGACCTCCTTGACCTCGGTGTCCTCCGCCTTGCCCTTCCCCTTCGACGGTTCGGGCTGGTCCGGCGCCTTCTGGGCGTCGCGCTGCGGAACCGCGATCCGGGCGCTGGCCGGCACCGTTCCGTGGTCGGTGCTGTGGAGCACCTTCAGGGAGGTGTGCTTGATGTCGATCCGGTACGTGACCTCGGTGTCGAAGAGCTCGGCGGGCTCCGTGTGCTTGCCCCGGTTGGAGACCGAGCCGACGGTGTCCGCGACGTTGCCCTGGGTGCGGTCCCGGCGCCACGTGTAGCCCGCCGTGATGTCGAACAGCTTGTTCTTGTACTTGCCGACCGCGCCGGCGGTGAACCGCTTGAGCTCGTCGTGCGCGTAGCCCTGCCCCTTGGAGCTGAGCGTGCCGGACTCGAACTCGTACTTGGGCAGCGAGGAGTGGTGCTTGCTGTTCCCGAGCTCGGCCGTGACGGTGATCTCGGACGTCCAGGACTTGCCCGAGACCTTCGTGGTGATGCTGTCGCCGAGGGTCAGCCCGGCCAGCCGGGTCTTCAACCCGGTCTCGGTGAAGGAGTTCTCGATCCGGCGCTGCTGCTCGGCGGTGAGCTCACCGTGCTTGGCCGTCAGCTTCTGCTTCACCATCGCCGCCACCCCGTCCGCGCCGGACAGGCTGTGCACCACGTAGGAGGAGTTCAGCTCGTGGTGGCCGCGCATCCGGGTCGGCGCCTCGTAGGGCGCCGGCGGGGTCTTCGGGTTCTCGCCGTCCCCGCCCTCGTTGTGCTCCTTGTTCCCGTCGTCGCCCAGCGGCACCTTGGCGGCCTTGGTGTTCCGGGTGTCCATGCCGAACTCGGCGTGCAGGTCGGCGGTGAGGGGATCGCCCTCCTCGCGGCCCTTGGCCTTCACGTGGAACTCCACCGTCAGGTCCGCACCGAAGATGGCTTGCGGCGCCCCGTACTTGCCGTTGGCGTATATCCGGTCGGCGTCCCGGGCGCGCCAGGAGAAGCGGTCGCGGTACATGCCGCCGACCGAGGCGACCAGGTCGCCGTCGGGCTTGGGGCTGTCCGGATGGAACACCGGGCCGACCTGGGCCTGGATCGCGCCGCTGGCGGAGAGCAGCCGTCGGTCGGCGCTGAACGCGGTGTTCTCGTTCACCTGGTTCAGTTCCGCCTCGGCGTCGTACCGCCGGTAGACCAACTCCTTCACCTTGGCGACCGCGGTCACCACGTGGTGGCCGTTGTCGAACAGCGTCAGGGGTTCGCCGCGGGTCATCCCGACCAGCCGGGGCGCCAGGTTGGACTGGCCGGCCCGGGACAGCACCTCCTCGCCGTGCTCCTTCCAGAACGCGGCGTGGGTCCCCTTCCCCAGGCTCTTCAGCTTCGTGCGCAGGTCGGTGACGTTCCCGACGTCCCGGACCACCACGTCCCCCTGGAAGCCGTCCTTCCGCACGTCGTACGAGGGCTCCTGCGGCGGCAGTAGCTCCTTCGCCGGGGCCGCCGCCTCCCGCCCCTCCTTCGGGGACACCGTGGTGTCGGCCTTGTCCACCAGGAGCCGGACCTTGGCCGCGGGCCCCGTGGAGACCTGGTAGCCGCTGTCGAAGACCAGGTCGAACTGGACGTCGGCGTCGTACAGCGCCCCGTCCGTCTTCGACTTGCTGGTCAGCTGCGAGTTCTCGCTGGTCCCCTCGACCGTGACGTGTTCCCCGCCGACCCGGACGTTGGCGTTCACGTTGTCCGAGACCGGCTTGGCCTTGATCGACGGCACCAGGGAGCCCTGGACCGCGTGCCCGGTGCTCGTCGCCGTGCTGTGGACCTGCTGCACGGTGGTGCCGATGTTGAACTCGGGCTTCTTGACCGACCCGATGTGCTCCGGCTGCACGACCTTCGCGGTGATGTCCACCGAGACGGTCCGCTTCCTGCCGAACGGTCCCACCTCGACCTCGATCCTGATCGGCTCGCCGGCCGTCATGCTCCGCAGGCTCCACTCCAGGCGCTCGAAGCCGACCTGGGAGCGGATCTGCTCGCGCAGCTCCGGCCAGTGCGCCAGGACCTGCCGGGGCCGGTCGTCCTGCGGCTGCTGCTCGCCGCCGCGGTCCGTCATCTCGTGGTCCCCGGCAGACGCGTTCTCCTGCGCAGCGGCCTCGGCCAGCCTCGCCTCGGCCTGCTTCACCTTCTGCTGCAGCTCCTCCTGCACCTGGTCGAGCAGTTCCTCCACCGGCCCCTTGACCGGGCGGAGGGCCTCTGAGGACGGCGGCTCCAACGGCTCCAGCGGGCGCAGGCCCTGGACGACGTCCTGTCCGCCGATCCGGCCTTCCTGCAGCAGGCGCTCCGGTGCGGTCAGCCTGTCCTCGGCCGCCACCGGCGGGTGGTACGGGACGGCGATCTTCGCGGTCACCCGCACCGGCGTGGTGAGGTCCTCCTCCTTCTCCTTCCCGGCCTGCTCGGTGGGCTCCGTCTTCTTCGGGCCGTCGACCTCCACGGTGGACCCCGCGTGCTGCAACCCGCTGAAGTCCAGGTCCAGTTTGAGGTGCGTCAGGGACAGGTCGGCGTCGACCGTGCTCTTGGAACGGGCGACCGGCCCGACGGTCTCCAGCTCCACGTCGCTGTGGCCGGTGTCGTAGAAGTAGCCCAGCGCGTCGGTGACGTCGGCGATGCTGTCCGACTGCTTGGACTGCAGGCCCACGCTCATCTGCCAACTGCCGTCCGCCCGGGTGCCGGTGGTGACCCGCTGATCGACGCCGTTCTCGAACTCGATCGCCCGCAGGCCGACCCACTCCCGCCTGGCGACCTTGCCGCGCAACCGGATCTTCCCGGACCACCTGTTACTGCTGAACGGCGCCTCCCACACCTTGCCCTGGGACAGCGCAGCCACCATCGGCCGCAACGCCGAGGGCCCGAAGTACGCGTCCGCGAACGCCTTGATCGCCACCTCGTCGCCCGGCGAGACCTTCTCCAGGATCTTCACCACCCGGTCCCGCGCGGCAGTCTGACCGGCAGTCAGCTCGATCGTCAGGTCCGTACCACGGATCGGCCGGTCCTTCATCTCCGCGACCCGGAGCTTGGACGCCCTCTCCTTGGCCTTCCGCTCGGCCTCCTCCCTCTCCTCCTTGGCCTTCCGCTCGGCCTCCTCCCTCTCCTCCTTGGCCTTCCGCTCGGCCTCCTCCTTGGCCTTCCGCTCGGCCTCCTCCCTCTCCTCCTTGGCCTTCCGCTCGGCCTCCTCCCTCTCCTCCTTCGCCCTCCGCTCGGCCTCCTCCTTCGCCCTCCGCTCGGCCTCCTCCTTCGCCCTCCGCTCGGCCTCCTCCCTCTCCTCCTTCGCCCTCCGCTCGGCCTCCTCCTTGGCCTTCCGCTCGGCCTCCTCCCTCTCCTCCTTCGCCTTCCGCTCGGCCTCCTCCTTCGCCCTCCGCTCGGCCTCCTCTTGGGCCCTCCGCTCGGCCTCCTCCTTCGCCCTCCGCTCGGCCGTCTTCTCGTCCTTCGGCTGCTTCGCCTGCTTTTCGCGCTGCTTCCGCTCGGCCAGGCGGCGGTCCGCCTCGTCCCGGAAGTCCGTCTCCTGGGCCAGCCGTTCGACTTCCTCCCAGTTCGCCTGCTCGATCTCCCTCTCGCGGTCCTTCTCCAGGCGCTCGTCCTCGTCCCGGCGGGCCTTCTCCTGCCGGGCCTCCTCCTTGGCCCAGTGCTCGGCGTCCGCAGCCCGGCGCAGGTCGGCCTCCTCGGCCATCCGGCGTTCCCATGCGCGCTGGGCGGCCCTGTACTGGGCGGTCTCCTCCGCGGTGGGTTCCCGGAGGTCCTCCTTCAGGCGGTCCGCCTCCTTCTGGAGGGCTTCCTGCTGCCGGGCCTCCTCCTCGGCCCAGCGGTCGGCCTCCTCCTGGGCCGCCAGCTTCTCCTCGTCGTCCTTCAGATAGTTCGCTTCCTTCCGGCGGGCCTCCTCCTGCCGAGCCTCCTCCTCGGCCCAGCGGTCGGCCTCCTCCTGCTCGGCGCGCTTCTCCTCGTCCTTCCGGCGCGCTTCCTGCTCCGCACGGCGTTCGGCGTCGAGGTCCCTCGGGGGGACGAACTCGTAGGTGCCGTCGGCGTGGCGGATCAGGTCCATGGGGGTGCCGTGCTCGGGGCCCAGGTGTTCGAGGGCCCCGTTCTCGGCGCCCTCGTGGCGGACTCGCAGGCGCAGGCCGAGGGCGTGGGCGAGGACTGCGGGCAGGGCCTGGCGGTTCTGCGGGTCGTGGCCGGCCCAGGAGGGGGCGTGCCGGCGGAGGGTGTTGAGCAGCAGGTGGCTGTTCCGGGAGTCGATTTCGGTCCGGACCGCGGCCTGGACGTCCCGGGGCAGGCCCCCGGGGTGTTCCTGGTCCAGGTAGTGCTGGGCGACGTCGACGAGGTCGGGCTGCCTCTGGGTGAGGCCGCGGGCCGCTCCGGCCTGTTCGAGGGCGGTCCGAACCTGGGTGGGGGCGTGCGTGGTGAGGGTGTCGAGCAGGCTGTGTTCGGCAAGCGGCACGATGCCGTCGTAGTGGTTGCGCCCGTTGTAGTAGAGGGTGACGGGACGGCCGTCCTCGGGGCCGATCGTCAGGTGGGTCGATCCGTCGTGCCTGATCACCCGGATGTTCAGGTTGAGGGCGTGCGCGGCGGCGGGGAGCAGCATCTCACCGGCGTCGCTGCGCCAGTCCGTCCGCCATTCCCGGATCGTGCGCAGCAGGGAGTCGCGTTCGCTGGGCGAGAGCGGGACGTCCAGGTTGTAGAAGCGTTCGGTGATCTGCTCCCGGAGTTCGTTCTCGGAGAGTTCGGACATGACCGGCCTGAGCTCCTCGGGGATGTGCTCGCGGAGTTGCTCCAGGAGCATCGGCTCCTCGCGGTCGGCCAGGCGGTGGTAGGTGTTGCCGATGTCGGGCGGGTAGGCGCCGGGCTGTCGGTCCGTGTAGTACTGCTCGATCCGGGCGCGGAGGGTCTCGATGGCGGCGGCGCGGCCGCCGGGGCCCTGGAGGTCGGGCAGGCTGAGGACGAGCGCGTCGAGCAGGCAGAGGCCGTTGTCCTCGGCCTTCGCCCAGCGTCCGGCCGGGGTGGGGCCGGGGAGTTCCTGCTTCTCGTCGTCCGACTTGTGGAACGTGTTGGGGGGGCCGGTCATCTCGACGTCGTGGTGCGGTTCGGCCATCTCGACGTCGTGCGGGTGGGGGGCGCTGTCCTGCTCGGGGAGGTGGCGGTAGCTGCGGATGAGGCCGTCGCGGACCCGGACCTCGAAGCGGTGGCCGTGGAACTCGCCGCGGTGGACGGTGGTGCCGGGGCGGTCGGGGTGGGCCTCGCCGGTGCTGCTGGTGCGGACCTGGTGGGCGGCGAGGCGGAGGTCGGCGTCGGTCCAGCCGCTGGGCAGGGAGGAGCCGCGGCGCCGGGCCTCGGGGTGGAAAGCGTGGGCGGCGGCGGCCCGGGCGTGGTCGGTGGCGCTGGCGGGGCGGTGGCCGGTGCCGGGGGTGACGGGTTCGACCAGGGGGTGCGGGTCGGGGTGCTGGGAGGGGAGCCGGAACCAGCCCTCGGCCGGCGGGTCGCCGGCGAGGGTGCGCAGGTGGGCGGGGAGGTCGCCGCCGGCCTGCTGGTGGAGGTGCGGGACGAGGTCGGGGAAGTCGGCGTGGGTGGCGGTGGAGAGGTCGAGGGTGGAGTGCGCGGCGGCGGGGTCGTCGACGGCGGTGAGGCGGAGCCGGACCAGCGGTTCGCGGCCGCCGCTGAGGCCCGCGAAGTGCTGGTCGGCGTACTGCTGGAAGCCCGCCAGGAACTCGGCGCGCTGCTGCGGGGTGGTGTGCTCGGGGGCGAGGTGGATCGGGGCGGTGATCTCGACGCCGGTCTGGCCGCTCTCGAACCGGACGTGACGGACCGTCACCCGCAGCCCGGTGCCGGGCAGGACGGCGGTGCGGGGCTGGGAGGTCTCGGCGACCGCGTCGGCCCGCCAGTCGCGGTGGGGCTGCTGGTCGGCGGGGCGGTGGACGAGGTGGCGGCCGTCGCGGGTGAGTCCCTCGATCCGGATCGGCAGGTGCTCGCCGGGGAGGTGCGCGGTGCCGGTCCAGCGGACGGTGCGGCCGTCGGGGAGGAGTTCGGCGGTGGCGTTGCGGTGGGCCTCCTGGACGGCCTGCTCGATCCGGGCGGTGTTCCAGTGGTCGGGGTAGAAGGTCTGGTCGGGGCGGTCGGCCCGGCGGTGCCAGTTGCTCGGCCGGCGGGCCTCCCGCGAGCCGGGGTGGACGTTCGGGTCGAGGAAGTGGACGGGGGCCCGGTAGACGCCGTTGTCGTGGGTGTGGACGGGGTCGCCGACCCGGACGCCGCGGCGGCGGGCCACGGCGGGGTCGGTCCGCTGGTGGACGCCGTCGAGGGTGTGCCGGTCGCCGAACCGGGTGAGGTCGTCGACCCGCTGGTCGAAGGGGCGCAGCGTGCCGAGGTCGGGCAGGTGGGGGGCGGGCGTGAGGCCGCTCTGGTCGTCGGAGGGGCGGAAGGAGACGAACTCGTCGCCGCGCAGTTCGCCCTCGATCCGGACGCCGCCGTACACGCCGGTCCACCGGTGGCCGAGGCCGGCCGGTTGGACGCCGCCGTTGCGGCGGGCGTCCAGGTAGGCCTGTTCGGCGGCGTAGACGGCCTGGTCCTCGGTCCAGTGCGGGGGGAACATGGTCCGGGTGTCGCGCTCCCGGGGGGTGCTGGTGTCCTCGGCGGCCCGGGGCGGCAGTTCGGTGTGGTCGCCGAGCGGGCCGGTGGTCCGGCGGACGTGCGCCCGGTAGGTGCCGTTGGGGTGCTCGCTGCCGGGGACGGGGACGGGCCGGTGCCGGGCGGAGCCCTGCGGGGGCAGCAGGTGGCCGCCGCCGTCCTCGCTGCCGCGCAGCATCTCCTGGCGGACCGTCAGGCGGAAGTTCGCCCGGGTGGGCAGGTCGCCGTCGGTGCGCGGGTCGGGGACCGGGTCGTGCGGCGGGGCGTCGGGGTCGTCCTGCCGGGCCAGGTGCCGGGCCCGGTCGATGGCGTTGCCGAGCTGGCGGAGGTTGCGCGGCTGGAGGTACGCCTGCTCGTTCTCGGTGAGGTGCTTGCCGTGCGGGTTGTCGACGTCGACGTCGATCCGGCCGTCGGCCTCGAGCGCGCTGCCGCCCATCAGACCGTCGAGGTACACGGGGCGCGGCCCGCGCGCGCTCTCGCGGTACTCGTCGGGCAGGCCCAGCTGGTGGCCGATCTCGTGCGCGACGGTGGTGGGGGTGGTCTCCAGGCTCCAGTTGTACATGTCCTCCCGGATGTCCCGGGGGTGCACGGTGACCTGGATGTGCGGGTCCTGGTCGGGGCGGACGAACTGCAGCCGGACCCGCAGCAGGTCGCCGTCGGGCAGCCGCTGGCCCCGGTTGTAGACGCTGGCGATGCCCGCGTGGGCGTGCTGCCGGAGCTGTTCCAGCCGGGCGTCGCGGTCGGGCGTGGTCCGGTGCAGCCTCGAGGTGTCGAGGGCGACCCGGACGGTGATCAGGGTCTCCCGGTCGCCGTCCGGCAGGTCGTTGCGGTGGACGTCGAAGCCCTGCTCGTCCCGCGCCGAACTGACCATCAGGTGCCGGGGGTCGGTCTCCGGCACGACCCGGACCGGCACGCCCCGGTAGTCGGCGATGTCGCCGCGGTCCAGGGTGACCTCGATCCGCACCCCGGCGAACTCCCCGGTCACGACGAAGTCCTCGGCGCCGTGGTCGATCAGGCCCGCGGTGTCGGCGTCGGCGAGGACCCGGCCGACGGCGTAGCGGATCTGCTCGGGCGTCCAGCTCTCCGGCAGGTCGCGGCCGGCGGTCTCGCCGAGGTCGACCGGCCAGTGCTCGTAGTGGTCCTCGGTCTCGCGGACCCAGGTGGTCTCGTGCGGCGCCCCGGCGGGCGGGTAGCCGGGCAGCAGGTAGCCGCGGCGCTGCGGCTGCGGATCGTGCTCGCCGTACGGGTGCGGCTGCGGCGGCTGGTCGGGGGTGGGGCGGTGCAGCAGGGTGCCGTCGGCGTTGCGGATGCCCTCGATCCGGACGCCGCCGGACTCGCCGACCCAGTAGGACCGGCCGTCGGGCAGTTCGACCCGGCGCAGCGGCACCAGTTCGGCGGCCCGGACCTGGACGTGCACCTCGGTGGCGTCCCAGTCGTGGGGGTAGTAGGTGTGGCCGGGCGCGTGCGCGGGGCGGTGCCAGTTGGAGCCGAACAGGGCGAGCGGCGAGTCGGGGCGGATGCCGGGCACCGTCGTCCAGTCGTACACCCGCACCACGCCGTTGGGTTCGGTGACGGGGCGGGGCGTGCCGGGCCGGTCGGGGCGCGGGCGGAGCACGCCGGCGGGGGTGCCGTCGGGGTGCTCGGCGCGGTGCCAGAGGCCGGAGTGGTCGATCTGGAGCAGCGGCGCGGGCTCGGCGTCGGGGGTGTGCGGCGCGAACCCGGGGGTGTGCGGCGGCGAGTCGGCCCCGGGGGTGTGCGGCAGCGACTCCAGGTCCGGCGTGTGCGGCGGGGAGTCGACATCGGGCGTGTGCGGCGGCGACTCCGGGTCCGGGGTGTGCGGCGGCGAGTCGGCGCCCGGGGTGTGCGGCAGGGGCGAGCCGGACGGGGTGGCGACCGGCGGGGCGGCCGGGGGCCCGGGCTTCGCGGGGGCGGGCCGCTCCTCGTCGGGGGTGCTCTCTTCGGGGGTGCTCTCTTCGGGGCGGGCGGCGGGCCGGGGCCGCTCGGCCGGGGGCTTGGGCGGCTGCGCGTCGGGGGCGGGGCCGTTCTCCACCAGGTCGGTGAACTCCCGCAGCCCTTCGTACAGTTCGTTCTCGGCGCTGGTGCGGTGCACCGGGTTGGCGGGGCCGCCCTCGGGTTCGGCGGGCCGGCGGCCGTAGAGCTTCTCCAGCAGCGGCAGCAGTTTCGGCTCGTGCTTGCGGACCCAGTCGGCGCCGTTGTTGCGCGGCTGCCGGGTGTGCGGGTCGAGGCCGTGGTTGGTGCCGAGGTAGGCGTTGGTGACCTGGGCGAAGTACTCCTGCTCGTCGCGGGCGCCGTAGTTGCGGCGGCCGTCGGCGGCCGCGTAGGGGCCGTCGGACCAGCGGGGGGCGCGGGCGGCGTGCTCGCGGTGGGCCTGCTCCCAGGCGGCGTGGACCTGCTCCCAGCCGGCGGCGGCCTCCTTCCACTGCGCGGCGGCGGCCTCGTCGCCGGGCCGGCGGGTGCGTTCGAACTCGGCCCGCCGGGCGGTGAAGTCCCGCCACTGGCGCCGGTGTTCCTCCCAGCCGGGCCGGAACTCCTCCCAGGCCTCGGCCCGGGCCCGCTTGTCCCGGAACGCGTCGGCGACCAGCTGCTTGCCGGCGTCGTCCAGGCCGTACTCGTGCAGGGTGTGGCCGAACTCGTGGGTGGTGGTGGAGTAGCCGTCGGGGTAGTGCGGGGCGGGGCCGACGGTGGTGTGCTCGCCGAGCAGGTTCTCCTCGGTGACGGCGGAGTGCCGGCCGCCGGCGCCGCGGAGGTCCTCGTAGCCGCCGGAGTCGGTGCGGGTGCCGCGCAGGTCGTGCAGGTCGGGGACGTCGGTCATCCGGACGTCCTTGGGGACGACGACCACGTCGGCGCCGTTCTTCAGCATCCGCTCGATGGTGGCGGGGTCGTGCAGCAGCCGGGCGATCTGGCGCTGCGCCTCCTGCCGGGCGCTGGCGGGCCGGTCCGCGCGCGGGTCGACGTGCACCATCAACTGGGCTGCGGTGCGGGCGAATTCGGTGGTCGACAGGGTGTCGCGCAGGGCGCCGACGAAGCCGGGGTCGCGGGCCAGCAGGCGGCGGTCCTCGGTGGACAGGTTGGCGATCCGCTGGGCGCGCTGCTCGGGCGTCAGACCGGGCAGCTCCCAGCGCTCGCGGCGGAGCGCGGGCGGCAGCGGGGCGGCGGGCGGCAGCGGGGCCGGGCGCTGGTCCTCCGTCAGGTGGGTGGTCGCCCCGGGGGCGGCGTCCTGCTGCGGGCGCCGCTGCCCGTCGGCGGCGGGCGGGGCGGCGGGGTCGGGCCGGTGCGGGGGCATCGGCGGGACGGGGGGCGGGGGCGGCGGGGCGAGCGGCGGGGCGGCGGTGTCGTGCGGCGGCGGGGTCCCCTCCGGCCCACCGGTCGGGCGGGGGGCCTCGGCACCGGGGAGGTGCCCGGCGGCGGAACCGGTCGGGACGGGGGTGGGCAGGACGGGGGCGACGGGGGTCGGGGCGGTCATGTGCTGCCCGGTGGCGGGCGGCAGGTGGCCGGTGCCGGCGGGGCCGGTCGGCGGGTGCCCGGCCGCGGAGCTGGTCGGGACGGGCGCCGGGCGGCCCGCGCCGCCGGTGGTCGCGGTCGCGGTGTTCGCCGGCCCGGTGGGCGAACTCTCATCGTGCGCACTCCCGTTGCCGGGTGCGGTGTGGTCGCCGGTGCGGCGGGTCGGGGTCGGCGCGGGGGTGACGTCCTGGTGGCCCTGGGACTGGGTGCGGGTCGGCCGGGGCGTGTCGGCGACCGGGTGCGGCGGCTCGGGCTGCTCGCCGCCGCTGGTGCGGGTCGGCCGGGGGGTGGGCGGCGGGGCGTGCAGGCCGGTGTCGTTGATGTCGCCGAGGAAGCGCAGTGCGGCCAGGCCGGTGTGCTCGGTGTTCTCCTCGATGCTGAAGTCGGCGTAGTGCAGCAGGGACTGCATCAGCTCGGCGACCTCGGGGTCGGCGGGCGGCGAGTCGAACTTCTTGCCGGCGGCGTGGCCGATCGCGTCGGCCAGGCCCTCCAGATCACCCTTGTGCAGCCCGCTCGGGTCGAAGGTGCTGTCGCCGCGGTGGCCGACCCGGGGCACCGGGAAGGGCACCACCTTGCCGGAGGCGAGGCTGGCGAGGGCGGCGAAGCTGATCGGGTGGTACAGCGGGAAGTAGTCGGAGGCCCCGTCCGCGATCGCCTGGTGCTGGGTGGTCTCCACCCAGTGGACGTAGCGCTTCATCAGGGGCGCGGTGCCCAGGTGCAGGCCGTGGCCCATGGCACCGGTGAGCATGCCGCCGAGGAAGCTGCCGGCCGAGACGGTGAACTCGTGGTCCTCGCCGAAGATCAGGTTGTAGAAGCCCTCGGTGAGGACGTTCTGCACGCCGCTCTGCAGGTAGCCGCCGAGGGCGACGCCGAAGTGGTACGCCTTGTTGCCGGAGGACATGTTCCCGGCGAGTTCGGGCAGGTGCTCGCCGAGCATGGTGACGTGACGGCCGCTCAGGCCCCGGTTCTCCAGGACCTGGCCGAGCCCCTGCTTCATCTCGGCCGCGCCGACCCGCTCGCCGGTGGTCGCTCCCCAGTGCTTGACGAAGGCCTCGCCGAACTCGCGTCCGATCGCCCGGGCCTCCCCCTCGGCCAGGCCGCTGCCGAGGTGCTTGCCGAAGACCGTCTCCATCTCGTTGACGAAGATCTCCGACAGGGTGCCCGCGCCGGACTTCCCGAAGCCGTGCTGGAGCTGCTCGGTGGCGGCCTCCATCAGGCTGCCGAGCTCGCGGGCGAAGGCCTTGGCCTCCTTCTTGGTGAAGGTCGTCTTGAGGAGTTCCTCCTCGGACGCCTTCAGCACGTTCTTGCCGATCGCCCCGAGCGGGCCCTTCTTCCCGCCCGCCTCGGCGGCCTCCGCCGCGGCCTTCAGCAGGCCCTTGAGGCCCTGCAGGTCGCCGTGCACCAGGTAGTTGCTCAGCTGGTCGGCGAGCAGTCGGCCGCCGCTCTTGCCGAGCAGCTTGCCCAGCAGCTTGCCGAGGCCGAGGCCGAGCAGCTCCAGCGGGCCGCCGAGCAGGCCGCCGATCACGCCGAACAGCACGGCCTGCTTGGTGTACTCCTTGTCGATCTCCTTGCGGTTGCCCTGGCCGATCTGGATGTTCTGGATGATGCCGTCCATCAGCAGGCCGCCGACGATGCCGGCGAAGGTGTGCATCGCGATGGTCTTCAACAGGTACTTCATCAGCGCGGTGAGCGCGGCCTTGGTGAGCAGCTTGCGCAGCACCAGCCCGGAGAGGCTGGCCCCGAAGCTGAACGGCGCCCAGAAGATGGCCAGCGCGATCTCGACCAGCAGCTGCACCAGCTGGGCGATCGCCATCCACTTGGTGTACTCGACGGCGTTGGCGACGTCGCCCGCGCAGTCGGCGAGCTTCTTCGAGGCCTCGGCGGCGGCGGTGACGTAGTCGTTGTCGCCGCCGACGCCGATGAAGTAGTTCATCTGCCGGGCGAACGCCTGGGCGGCGGCGCCCTCGAACTGCCGGCGGCAGGTGGCCGCCACCTTGGCGATCAGCTCGCGCAGTTCGGGCAGTTCCTTCGACAAGCGCTCGTACGCGTCCCGGATGTCGCGCAGCTCGCCCTCGTTGATCTTCGGCCAGGGCATGCCGGTGATCGCGGAGAAGAACGCGGCCGTCGAGGGGCTGACCTCGATCGAGGAGTGGGACACGTGGACCGTCCTGCCGTCAGAAGTTGTTCATGGTGAGGACGGTGTCGTCGTCGGCCTTGTCCAGGGTCCCGGCCAGGGCCTCGCCGTTGGCGCCGGCGTCGCCCATGGTGGTCTCGATCTTGTTGACCAGTTCGGTGAGGATCGAGGTGCCCTCGTCGACCTTGGAGTGGTACTGCTTGCCGATCTCGTCGTCGCCGCCGACCTTGAGGTTGAGGCTGTTGATCAGGTTGACGTCGCCCTTCACCTTGGCGATCAGGTCGCGGAGTTCGTAGAACTCGGCGAAGGTGACCTTCAGGTTCGAGGTCTTGCCGGTGACGTGCGGCTCAGCCATCGAACTCCTCCTGGCGGCCGGAGCGGCGCTGCCGGTCGGCCTGCTCCTGGCCGGGGCGCATCGCGTAGAGCGGGGCGAGGATCTCGTCGAGCTCGGTGCCGCCGGTCATCGACAGCCGCAGCGTCTCGCCGAGGTCGTCGAACGCGCCGATCCGCTGGGCGACCTGCTCGCCGACGGTGGCCCGGGCCTGGTTGAGCAGGTCGGTGAGCTGCTTGCCGAGTTCGGCGGGCGCCATCGAGCGGTACGCCTCGGTGTGGAAGGTGATCGAGACCACCTGGCCCTGCGGGCCGACCTTGACGGTGACGGACCGGTCCTTGGTGGTCGCGGAGGCGGTGAGCTCGTTCAGCTCCTGCTGCAGCGCCTCGGCCTTGGCCAGTTCGCTGCGCATCTCCTCCATCGCCAGGGCCACCTGCTCGGCGAACGGGGTGCTCATGCGGGTCCTTCCGGTGGGTGCGGGCCGCCGGGGCGCGGGTCGCGCCCCGGCGGGGAGGGGGAAAACGGGGGTCAGCGGCCGATGACGCCGTGCACGGCCCCGGTGTCGGTGCCCCAGACCTCCTCGTCCTCGGCGAGCCAGGTGGTGCGGCGGCGGTCCTTCTCGCCCTGGCCGCCGGGGGCACCCATGCCGCCGCCGGGCATCATCGGCATGCCGCCGGAGCTGGTGGAGGTCTGCCGACCGGTCAGCAGCGCCTGCTCCTGGGCGGCGGCCCTGGCGGCCTTCTCGGCGGCCATCCGCTCGGCGTTGGCCTGGTCGGCGGCGGCCTTGACGGTGACCGGGTCGGCGCCGCCCGCCAGGGCCTTGCTGCCGATGCCGCCACCGGTGCCGAAGATGCTCGGCAGGCCGCCGATCCCGCCGGGGCCGGAACCGCCGGAGCCGAGGCCGGGGCCGCCGGTGGTGTAGGAGAAGCCGCCGGTGCCGAAGTGACTGGGCGTCAGCAGGTCGCTGCCGCCCCCGCCGCCCGAGTACTTGTCGGCGAGCAGCTGCCGGTACTGCGGGATCGGGTTGCCCTTGCCGTCGCGGACGGTGCCGTCGGGGCCGATGGTGTAGTCCTTGCCCGCCACCATCGGGTTGCCGTTGGCGTCGAGCACGGGCTTGCCGTTGGCGTCGACGATCCGGCCGTCGTCGGTGATCCGGGAGCCGGGGGGCACGGTGACGGGCTTGTTGTCGGTGGTGCTGCCGCCGGTGCCGATGCCACCGATCCCGCCGATGCCGCCGATCCCGCCGCCGATCAGGTCGGCGCCGCCGGTGCCGCCGGTGCCCTTGTTGCCGCCGATCCCACCGATGCCACCGATGCCGCCACCGCCGGGGCCGCCGCCGAGGTCGAACTTGCCGCCGCCGCCGAGGCCGCCGCCACCGGCCCCACCGCCGGTGCCGCCTCCGCCACTGCCGCCGCCGAGGCCGTTGACGTCGAACTTGCCGTTCCCGCCGAGGCCGTCACCGCCGGGGCCGCCCTTGCCGGGGTCGTCGATGCCGGGCGGGGCGGGCGGAGCGCTGAACGGCAGCTTCAGGTTGGCCTCCCCGATGGGGTGGCCGACCATCAGGTCGCGGGTGGTGTGGTAGCTGGTCTCGATGCCGGTCAGGGCGTCCTTGGCGGCCGCGTCGAGGGTGTGCAGGTCCTCCAGCCAGATCGCCTTGGCCCGCTCCTTGACCTTGGCCCAGAAGTCGTCCGTCTTGGGGTCGCCGAACTTCGCCCCGCTGAACGTCAGGGTGAAGGAGGACGCGGATTGGGGATTGCCGTCGACGCCGGTCGGCGCCAGGCCGCCCTGGTTCTCCCAGAAGTCGTGGTCGTTGTTCGCGCCGCCGTAGGCGAGGTGCACCCGGGCGCCGGTCAGCCCCTCGTACAGGGCCTTGGCCAGGGACTGCTGCGGCGAGGACTCCTTGAGCGCCTTCCACGCCTCCCAGGCGGGGGCCAGCTTCAGCATCGCCCGGTTGAGCTCCAGGCTGTTCTTGCCCAGCTCGGTGATCAGATCCGTCTCGACCAACTTGTCGTAGAGGGTCTGCATCTCCCGGTAGTAGCCGGTCAGCACGGCCGAGAACGAGCCGGCGGCGCTGCCCTGCCAGTCGCTGCCGGGGCTGCCGACGTCCGTGGCCCACCCCTTGGCGATCGGTATCCACGTCTCCAGGACGGTCTTGACGTTCGTCAGCATGAGGGCGGCTTCATTGAAGGTCGGCGGGCTGCACCGGTCGTTCATGTAGGTGCTGCTCACCAGCGAGTCGATCACCCGCTGCCCGTCCTGCAGGAACTTGCCGTAGGCGGTGGACGGCCCGATGAAGCCGTCCTTGGTGGTCAGGCTGACCACGACGCTGCCGGTGCCGGCCGCGTTGCTGTAGTGGGGGATGGAGTTCCCGTCAGTGGTCGTCAGGACGTAGGAGTAGACGAAGTTCCAGGAGAACCAGACCTCGTGGTCCCCGCCGCTCTCCCTGATCCGGTTGGTGATCTCGACCTTGTGCTCGGCGACCCACTCCTCCTTCGGGTCGACGACGGCGGTGCGGGTGTCCCGGGTGGCGTACACCGCCGGCGCGACGAACGACAGGAGGTCTTCCCACTGGTTCACGGCGTGCTCTCCCTGCTGCTGTGACGGCGCGGCGGACGGACGGGCGGACCGGCCCCGCGCCGGAGCCGGTCCCCGTACTGACGGTGGATCAGGGGTGGCCGGCGCCCCCGCCGGTCCCTCCGCCCCTGAGGACGTCGTCGATCAGCCACATGAACTGGGCGGCGCTGAGCGCCTCGTCGTGGCCGTCGCTGAGCGCCCAGTCGGCGTGCCGCAGGTCGCCCTGGAGCTTGATGACCTGCTTCGCCAGCTCGCCGATGTACGCGTCGATCTGCCCCGCGTACGTGGACAGCGCGGTGACCAGCTCGCCCGGCGCGGTGTTGCCGTCGACCGAGGTCCCGGCCAGCAGGTGCGAGACGGTCGTCTTGTCGCCGACGAACAGCTTGACCTTCGCCCGCTCGGGCGACTTGTCCAGCGCGGCGATCAGCTCCGGGAGCTTGGTGTCGGCGAAGTTCTTCAGGTAGCTCTCGGTGACCTTGACCTTGCCGCCGTGGTGGTCCTCTTCGTCCTTCTTCGCCACCGGGCTCAGCCCCTGGCGTGGTCGAAGTGGGTGCTGGCGAGCATGTCGGCGTCGCGGATGGTGTCGCGCATCTCGCCGAGCTTGCCCTGGGCCTCGCCGATCTTGACGCCCATGCTGGTGTCCGCGTCGCTGAGCTTGCGGGAGAATTCGTCGGCCGCGCCGGAGAACTGGCCGATCAGTTCGACGCCCAGGTGCTGCTTCAGCTGCTGCATGGTCTGCTCGTTCTGCTCGACCATGTGCCGGAAGCTGGTGCCCAGGTCTTCGATCGCCTTGTCGAGGTTGGCGTAGTGGAGTTCCATGTCGCCGCTCATGGTCCGGCCCTTTCGTTCGAGGTGCTCGGCCGCCGCCCGTCGCGGCGGCCGGTCCGACAGTGGATCAGCGGCCCGTCGCCGGGCCGGGACTGCTACGGGTTCAGCACGCCCTCGATGTAGCCGGGCAGGGTGCTGCCGCCACCGCCGCCGATGCCCATGGCGAGCTTCACGGTGTGGTCGCCCGCGTTGGCGAGCTGGCCCTTGCCGGCGTTCAGGCTGGCCTCGAACTCCCGGTACGCCGCAGTGACCTTGGCGTACTCCTCGCCCCACTCGCGCATCTTGTCCTGGAAGACGGTGCTGGCCGCGCCCTGGAAGCTGTCCCGGACGGCGTCGGTGATGCCGTCGATGTGCATGCGGGTCTGCTCCATCGCGGTGTACTGGCCCTCGACCCAGGCCACCACCTTGTCGATGGCGGCATCGGTGTTCTTGAACGTCGGCGTGCTCAACGCTGTCCCTCCTCGCGTGGCGCCGGCCCGGGCGGGCGGCTGGACGTGTCGCGGGGCCGCGCCGGAACCCGGCCCGCCAGGGTGAACGGCCCGCCGCCGCCCGGTGGTTCACCGTCCGGAGCCCCCTCCGGTCACTTCGCGCAGCGCCCCTCCGCCGCCGCCGGCGGCTGGACCACGCCGCCCGCCAGCGGGCCCGGGTCCAGGCTGGGTCCGGTCGGCAGCAGCGACAGCAGCCGGGACGGCACCCCGGACGGGGCGGCCTTGCCGTAGCCGAGCTGCTCGGCGACCGCCGGCGAGGCCAGCGGGTACTTCACGCCGGTGTCGGTGACCAGGTACAGCGTGCTGCCGTAGCCGCCGCCGGCCAGCGCCCGCACCAGGGCGCCGCCGCCGGGCCGGACCGCGATCCGGTCGGCGGGCGCGCAGGACGGCAGCACGCCGGGCTGGAGCGCCGGGGGCAGGCCGAGGACGGTCGCGGAGTCCGGGACGGTGAGCGCGAGTTCGCCGTCCTCGCCGGGGCGCAGCGCCGCGCACAGCGCCCGGTCGGCGGTGGTCGGCAGCAGCTCCGGGGGGCGGGCGGGCAGCCCGGCCGGGTCGGCGGCCTTCGCGGCGGGCGCGGTGTGCGCGGCCAGGTCGGCGGCGCCGACGGGGGCGGCGGCGACCCGGCCGCCGCCGTAGGCGTCGCGCTGGGTGCGCGGGTCGCCGAGCAACAGGGCGAGCTGGGTGGCCGTCAGCGGGGCGAGGCCCTGCTCGGTGAGCAGCCAGCGCTCCTCGCCGAGGCCGGCGAAGAGCTGGCCGACCCGGGTGGGCTGCCCGGACAGCACCGGTCCGGCGCCGCCCCGGCCGGGCACCTCGGGGGCTCGCAGGTCGGGCCCGGCGGGGAAGGCGCCGAGGAAGGCGGCGGTGACCGGCACCGGCGTGGCGGCGGCCCAGCCGAGGGCGTGCACGGCGGCGGGGTCGACGGCGGAGCGGCGGCCGTGCCAGAGCAGGTGCAGGCCGCCGTCGGGGGTGGTGGCGAGGACGCCGCGCTCGCCGGCGTCCCGGCCGGGCTGCCGCAGGCCGACGCCGACGGACAGCAGCGGGGCGGCGGTGGCGGTGCCGGACGCGCGGACGCTGCACACCTGCCAGTCGGTGCCGCCGACCGCGTCGGCGGCGGGCAGGCCGTCGGGGGCGCCGACGATGCCGACCGGGACGCCGCGGCCGGCCCCGGCCAGCGAGCGCTCGGAGACCTGCTCGACCCGGAGCCGGTCACCGGCCAGCAGCCGGGCGCTGGCCTCGTTCAGCACGGGGTGCAGCAGGCCGTCGGCGTACAGGTAGCGGGCGCCGCTCTCCTTCGCCACCACCAGGGTGCCGGGCTGCTTCCAGCCGGTCGCGCCGCCGGGCACGACCAGGCCGTACACCCCGGCGCCGGCGCCGATCAGCAGGGCCAGCACCAGGCCGGTGACGGCGCCGCGGTTGGTGCGGCCGACGGGCGTGTCGGGGGCGTCGGGCTCGGCGCGGAGCACGCCCGCGGCGACCCGACCCATCACGAACAGGTGGGCCTGCACCTGGTCGCGTCGGGACTGCATGCGCTGCTCCTCCTCGGGTCCTGGGGTGGGGTGGGGTGCTGACGGGGCGTCAGCCCGCCAGGCCGCGCATCCGCGCGTAGAAGCCGAGCACCTGGAGCGCCAGCGGCAGCAGGGCGAGCGCGGCCAGCGAGTGCAGCAGGTCGCCGGCCCGGCCCCAGTACGGGAGCAGCCGGCGGCCGGGGACGGTGCGGGCGACCACGGCGAGGACGGTGGCGGCGGCCAGCAGGGCCGCGAACAGCACCAGCCGCCCGGCCGGGTCGGTGTCCCGGCCGACGTGCAGGGCGAGCAGGGCCAGGCCGAGCGCGCCGGGCAGCAGCAGGGCCAGGCGGTGCCGGACGCCGCCGATGTCGCGGGCGTGCAGGAGCAGCAGCACCGACAGGTCGGCGGCGGTCGCGGGCACGCCCCAGCCGCCCTCGCCGGAGGTGGCGAGCAGGGCCAGGGCGACGGCGCAGACGGTGCCGACGGCGAGCAGGAACCCGGCCAGGTAGCCGTCGGCGACCAGGCTGCGGGAGAGCACCTGCTCGGCCGGGAACGGCTCGATCTCCTCCTGGAGCTCGTCGGCGTTGCGGGGCAGCGCGGGCAGCCGCAGCCCGGCGAGCTTGAAGGACAGGCCGGGCACGAACGCGCCGAACAGCACGGCGAAGGCGGCGGTGACGGCGGCGGCGTGCGTGACGGGGGCGCCGGAGGCGGCGACGGCGCCCGCGACGCCGGCGGCGACGGCGGCCACCAGCAGCCCGGCGAACACCGGTCCGGCGCCGACCAGGGCGACCGCGAGCACGGTCGAGCCGGCCGCCGCGGAGCCGCCGGCCAGCAGCCGGGCGGTGCCGGTGACGCCGGGGACCAGGGCGGCCGCGGCGGCGGCGTGCGCGATCCCGGCCACCGCCAGGGCCAGGCCGGCGGTGCGGTCGCCGACCAGCCGGGCCACGGCGGCGGCCCCGGCCAGCAGCAGCACGGCGGCGGCGCCGGCGGCGGCGCAGCGCGGGGCGGCGGGGCCGGGCTGGGCGAGCAGCAGCAGGCCGCAGGCGAGCGCGGCCAGGGTCAGGGCGAGCGCGAAGCGGTGGGTGGTGGCGGGGCGCCAGGAGTCGCCGCGGGCGGTGGTGCCGGTGCGGACGCCGTCGACCAGGTCGTCGAAGTGCACCTCGGGGAGTTCGCCGAGGCCGGGGCGGAGGAACAGCTCCTCGCCGTCGTGCAGGCCCAGCGCCTCCAGGGTGCGCTCCTCGTCGAGCGGCCGGCCGCCGGCCCGCTGGAGCACCCAGCCGCCGTGGTCGCCGCCGCTCTCCTCGGCGCCGGGCCCGGCGTGGCCGAGCACCGCCGGGAGCAGGTCGGCGAGGACCACGTCGCCGGGCACCGCGAGCTCGAACGCCGCGTCGGGCGCCCGGAACCTCAGTCGGACGAGTCCTTGGGCCGCCGTGCCACCGCTCACCTGATCGTGTCCTCCCGCGGAGCCCGGACCGCCCGGCCTCCCGTGGGACCAGTACGGACGGCGGGCCCCGGGCGGTTCACCCGCGTCCGCCGAACCGCTGGGGAGCCGCCGAGCCGTCGGGGCCGCTGAACCGTCCGGGGCCCGCGGACCGTACGCCTGGGTGGGCCCGGCCGGTGGGCGGGCCCGGTGAGAGGAGAGCCCCCGTTGAGCGTGGTCCTGGTCGACCGTCCGCCCCGGCGTCCCGGACCGGCGATGCCGGACGGGGAGCTCCAGTTGCAGGAGCCGCCGGTGCTGCCGGAGCAGCAGAGCGGCATGTCCAACATGATCGCGATGGCGCCGATGGCGCTCAGCTCGCTGTCGATGGTGATGATCTTCCTGAACCCGCAGTCCGGGGGCGGGCCGCTCACCTACGTGGCGATGGGCATGATGGGCCTGTCGGCGGTCGGCATGCTGGTCACCCAGCTGATCCGGGGCGCGGGTGACCGCAAGCGCCAGCTGCGCGCCGAGCGCCGCGACTACCTGCGCTACCTGGCCCAGATGCGCCGTCAGGTCCGCCGCCACATCGGCGGCCAGCGCCGGGCGCTGGCCTGGCGGCACCCCGCGCCGGGGGCGCTGGCCACCATGGTGCGCTCCTCCCGGCTGTGGGAGCGCCGCTCCGCGCACCCCGACTTCGGCGACGTCCGGATCGGGGCCGGGCCGCAGCGCCTGGCGGTGCGGCTGGCCCCGCTGTCCACCCAGCCGGTGGAGGACCTGGAACCGCTGTGCGCGCACGCGCTGCGGCGCTTCATCCACGCCTACGGCACCATCGACGCGCAGCCGATCGCGGTGCACGTGCGCGGCTACGCGCACGTGCTGCTGCGCTGCGAGCGGCCCGCCGCGGAGCCGTCGGCCGAGGGCGCGGCGGTGCCGGAGGCGGAGCCCGCCGACCCGGGTCCGGCCCGGGCGCTGGTCCGCGCGATGCTGGCCCAGCTGGCGTTCTTCCACGCCCCGGACGAGCTGCGGATCGCCGCCGTGGTCGCCCCCGGCCTGCGCGCGGACTGGTCCTGGCTGAAGTGGCTGCCGCACGCCCTGCACCCGACCGAGAGCGACGGGGCGGGCCCGGTCCGGCTGGTCGCGGACTCGCTGCTGGAGCTGGAGCAGCTGCTCGGCCCCGAGTTCACCGACCGGCCGCCGTACGAGCCGGACACCCAGCCGGGCCGCGACGAGCCGTTCACCGTGATCGTGCTGGACGGCGTCCGGCTGCCCGCGGGCAGCCGGGCCGCGCTCGCCGGGTACCGCAACGCGGTGCTGCTGGACCTGGCGGGGGCGCTGGAGTGGAAGCACGCCCCGCACCGGCTGCGGCTGCGGCTGACCGAGGGCGACGGGACGGCGGCGCCGCTGCTGGAGCTGGTCGCCGCGGACCGCAACCGGCAGGACGAGGCGACCGCGCTCGGCCGCCCCGACGCGCTCTCCGCGGCCGCCGCCCGGCGCTTCGCCACCGTGCTCGCCCCGTACCGGCTGGGCGACGCCCGGGACACCGCCGAACCGCTCGCCACCGACTTCGACCTGACGGCGCTGCTGGACATCAACGACCTGTACCGGCACGACGTCGCGGGGCGCTGGGCGGCCGGGACGGGCGGGCGCCGACTGCGGGTGCCGATCGGCCTGGGCTCCGACGGCAGCCCGGTCGAGCTGGACCTGAAGGAGTCCGCGCAGGGCGGCATGGGCCCGCACGGCATGCTGATCGGCGCGACCGGCTCCGGCAAGTCCGAGCTGCTGCGCACCCTGGTGCTGGCGCTGGCGCTGACCCACTCCTCGGAGACGCTGAACTTCGTCCTGGTCGACTTCAAGGGCGGCGCGACCTTCCTCGGCCTGGACGACCTGCCGCACACCTCCGCGGTGATCACCAACCTGGCCGACGAGGCCGCGCTGGTCGACCGGATGCGCGACGCCCTGCACGGCGAGCTGAACCGCCGTCAGGAGCTGCTGCGGGCGGCCGGCAACTACAGCTCGCTGCTGGACTACGAGACCGCCCGGGCCGCCGGCACCCCGCTGGACCCGCTGCCGACGCTGTTCGTGGTGGTCGACGAGTTCAGCGAACTGCTGTCCGCGCACCGCGACTTCATGGACCTGTTCATCATGATCGGCCGGCTCGGCCGCTCGCTCGGCGTGCACCTGCTGCTGGCCTCGCAGCGCCTGGACGAGGGCCGGATGCACGCCCTGGAGTCGCACCTGTCGTACCGGATCGGCCTGCGCACCTTCTCCGCGATGGAGAGCCGCGGCGTGCTCGGCGTCCCCGACGCCTACCAGCTGCCCTCGCAGCCCGGCAACGGCATCCTGCGCAGCGACACCGCCACCCTGACCCGGTTCAAGGCGGCGTACGTCTCCGGCCCCTACCGCCGCCGACGCGGCGCCACCCGGCAGGCCGTCGCGGCCGGCCAGGTCGTCGCCTACGGCACCGAGTACGTGGTGCCGCGCCCGGTCGAGACCGAGCTCCCGGCCCAGGCCGCCGCGGTCGAGGAGGAGCCGACCGAGACCCTGCTGGAGCTGGCCGCCGACCGGATGCGCGACGCCGGCCCGCCCGCGCACCGGGTCTGGCTGCCGCCGCTGGAGACCCCGCCGACCCTGGACGAGCTGCTGCCGCCGCTCACCCCGACGGCCGCACACGGCCTGGCCCCCGACGGCCGCCCCCCGGTCGGCGACCTCACGGTGCCCGTCGGCGTCGTCGACAAGCCCTTCCAGCAGCAGCGCGACCTGCTCACCGCCGACCTGTCCGGGGCCGGTGGCCACGTCGGCATCGCCGGCGGCCCGCAGAGCGGCAAGAGCACCCTGGTGCGCACCCTGGTCGCGGGCCTGGCCCTCACCAACTCGCCGCGCGAGGTGCAGTTCTACGGCCTCGACTTCGGCGGCGGCACGCTCTCCGGCCTGCGCGGCCTCCCGCACGTCGGCGGCATCGCCGGCCGGCACGAGCCCGAGCGGGTCCGGCGCACCATCGCCGAGGTCGCCGCCGTCATCGCGCACCGCGAACTGCTGTTCGCCCGGCTGAACATCGACTCCGCGACCACCTACCGGCGGCGCCGCGCGGCCGGCGACCCGGCCCTCGCCGAGGAGCGGCACGGCGACGTCTTCCTGGTCGTGGACGGCTGGAACACCGTCCGCGAGGAGTTCTCCGACTGCGTGCCCGCGCTCGCCGTGATCGCCGGGCGCGGCCTCAACTACGGCGTCCACCTGATCGGTTCGGCCGCCCGCTGGACCGACTTCGCCAGCGGCCTGCGCGACCAGCTCGGCACCCGCTTCGAGCTCCGGCTCGGCGACCCCACCGACTCCGCCATCAACATGCGGGCCGCCCAGGGCGTCCCGCGCGTCCCCGGCCGCGGCCTGACCGCCGACCGGATGCACTTCCTCGGCGCACTGCCCCGGATCGACGGCCTCGGCGACAGCGAGAGCCTCAGCGACGGCGTCGCCGACCTGGTCGACGCCGTCGACGACCACTGGGACGGCCCGCGCGCCCCGCAGGTCCGGATGCTGCCGGTGCTGCTCGACGCCGCCGAACTGCCCGCCCCCGAGGGCCGGCTGCGGATCGCCCTCGGCCTGGAGGACACCGCGATCGCGCCGCTCTGGCACGACTTCGAGGAGTCCCCGCACCTGCTGGTGGTCGGCGACAGCGAGAGCGGCAAGACCAACCTGCTGCGCCTGGTGGTCGACGCCGTCACCACCGCGTACACCCCCGCCGAGGCCCGGATCATGCTGGTCGACTTCCGGCGCGGCCTCTACGAGAGCGTCCCCGAGGAGTACCGCCTCGGCTACGCCGTCGCCGTGGACGTCCTCAAGCAGGTGGTCACCGGGGCCGCCCGCGCCATGACCGCCCGGCTGCCCGGCGAGGAGATCAGCCCCGCCCGGCTGCGGCTGCGCGACTGGTGGACCGGCCCCGAGCTGTTCGTCCTGGTCGACGACTACGACCTGGTGCCCGCCCAGCCCGGCGGCGCCCACCCGTTCGCCCCCGTCCTGGACTTCCTCGCCCAGGGCACCGAACTCGGCCTGCACCTGATCGTCGCCCGCTCCGCCAACGGCGTCGGCCGCGCCTACAACGACCCGCTGCTGCGCCGCCTCCAGGAGGTCAACACACCCGTCGCGCTGCTGTCCTGCCCGCCCAGCGAGGGCACCCTGTTCGGCAGCGTCAAGCCCCGCCAGCTCCCGCCCGGCCGCGCCCTGCACATCACCCGGCGCCGCACCGTGCAGCTCCAGACCGCCCTGCTGCCGCCCCCGGAGCCCGAGGACGACCCGGACCACCCCGCCACCGCCCGGGCTGGCACCCGGTGACGCCCCGTCAGGACCGCCCCGGGGCCGTTCCCGCCGCCGCTCCTTCGGCCGGCCCTTCCGCCCGTCCCCCCGCCGCTTCCTCCGCCGCTCCCGGCCCGGGCGGCGGCCCGCCGGTGAACCCCCGGGCGGGCGGCGGCCGTGGAACCCGGCGATGAGCCTCTCCCGTTCCGCCGCCGACGCCCCGCAGCCCGCCCCGCCCCACCGACGGTTCGGCCGCCGGCGGGGCGGCGCGGCGGCCGCGCCGCCCGCCGGAGGCGCCCCGGCCCCCGCCGCGCCCCGGCCCGCCCCCGTGGCCCGCCGCTCCGAACTGCGCGAACTGGGCCCGCACATCGTGATCGCCCCGGCCTCCGCCGGGTACGACGAGCTCTGGGCCGCTCTCGGCGCGCTCCGGCCCGTCCCCGACAGCCTGGTCGTGGTGGCCGCCGCCGACGACGCCGCGCCCGTGCTGCGCGACCGGATGGGCGAGCTCGGCGACCTGGCCCGGGCCCGCGGCGCCGGCGTCCTGGTGCTCGCCGCCTCCGGCCTGGCCGCGCTCGCCCCCAACGGCCGCCGCCCCGCCGAGGTGGTCGCCGCCCGGGCCGGACTGCCCGTCATCGCCCCCGACGGCCTGGTCGAGATCACCGCCGACGGCGACCTCGACGTCCTCTCCCCCGACGGCGCCGCCGGGGCCGCCTCCTGGTGGTACTGCGCCCCCGGCGCCGAACCCCGCCGGGCCCGCCGGGCCGCCCGCACCCCCTCGGCCGCCCCCGCGCCCGCACCGGCCCCCGCCGTCCCGCCCACCGTCCGGGTCCGCCGGCTGCCCGCCGGCTACTGGCTCACCCACGCCGCCGCCCCGCCGCCCGGCCCGCTCCCCGGCCTCGCCCTGGCCGCCGGGCCGCCCGGCAGCACCGTCCTGGTGGTCGGCACCCCCGGCGCGCCCGTGCTGCTCCCCGAGGACTTCGTCGCCGCCGCCACCGCCCTGCCCGTCGACCCCGACCGGGTCCTGGTCAGCGCCCCCTGGGCCGCCCCCGACGAACTCGCCGCCCTCACCGCCGCCCTCACCACCCGGCTCGACCGGCCCGTGCACGCCGCGATCGGCGTCCCCGTGCTCGGCGCCACCGGCCCCACCTCCCGCATCCTGGACGCCCACGGCCACCCGCAGTGGGAGCCGTTCCTGCTCCGCCTCGCCGCCGTTCCCGGCGACGCCGTCTCCCCCACCGCCTGGCACAACGGCGGCGCCGACTGGCGCACCGACCGGCCCGCCGTCTTCGCCGCCTTCCCCTACTGGGCCCTGGAGGCCGTCCCCGCCGGCCTGTGGCTGCGCCCCGAACCGGCGCACGTGGTCACCCCCCGGTTCCGCCGCCCCGAGACCACCCGCCCGCTGCTGATCGTCGGCGAGCGCGACCGCCCGGTCGCCCCCGACGTGTTCGAGGAGCTCGGCTGCCTCCTCGACCGCCTCCCCGCCGTCGGCGTGCACGGCTTCGGCCTGCTCGTGCACGGCCTGCTCGACCCCGCCGCCGCCACCGTCGCCCGGTTCGTCGCCCGCACCCACGACCTCGACTGGCTCGGCCCCGAACAGCCCGTCGGCGCCCCGCCGCAGCCCGCCCCCGTCTCCTACGGCAGCGTCGCCCCGCCCCCGCCCCGCCACCACTACCGCCCCGCGCCCCCGCCCACCCTGCACCAGCACCGGCCGTCCCCGGCCCCCGCGATCGGCCACGGGCCGGGGACGGCGCCGAACCCGGACCTCGGACCGGCCGCGGCCACAACCGCGGCCACGGCCACCGGGCCGGGGCCGCTGCCCGACGCCGTGCCGGCCCCGGACGCCGTCCCCCCGATCGGCCCGCCCACCCGGGCCGCGACCTCCAGCGGCCCCGGCCTCGCCGACGCGCCCGCCACCACCGCGACCGCCGCCACCGCGCACGCCACCGCCGCCGCTCCGGAGCCGTACCCGGCCACTCCCCCGTGGGCCGACGAACCGTCGAGCCCCCGCCCCGAGGCGCCCTCCTGGGCCGACGACCCCGACCTCGCGCCCCGGCCCTACCCCACCCCGGAACCGGACAGCGATCCGGACCTCGCGCCCCGGCCCTACCCGACGCCGCTCTCCGACCCCGAGACCGAGACCGACCCGGACCTCGCGCCCCGGCCCTACCCCGCCCCGGAACCCGACCCCGCCCCCTCCTCCCGCCGGCCCGACGGGCCGTCAGACCCCTTGCCCGGCCCGGGCACCACCCCTCTCCCGGCCGCCGCGGCCCGACTGCGGCTGCTGCGGCCCGAGGAGCTTCCCCCACCCGCCGCCGCCACCACCGTCAGCACGGCCGCAGAGCGGGACGCCGTCCGGGCGCTGCTCGGCGAGCACTACCACCGGTGCTCGGGGCGGGTGGAGCAGGTCTCGACCCGGTTGCCGGGCGTCCGGTCGACCGCCAAGGACGACATCAAGCCGGACCTGGCCGCCGTCCTGCTGCACCACACCGACGCGGGCGTGCCGGCCGACCGGGACGGGCTGGTCGCGGCGGCCCGCTCCGGCGATCCCCGGCTGGCCCCGTTCCTGCGCTGTCTGGGCTCGGGGCTGCGCCGGCTGCCGAGCCACCACGGCGCGGTCCTGCTGGGCGCCCCGCCCGGGGCCGACCCGGAGGAGCTGCTGGCGCTGTACCGGGTGGGCGAGCAGCTGACCGAGCCGGGACCGGTCACCGGCCTGACCGCGTCCTCGGTCGAACTGCCGGGCGTCCTGGTGGAGTTCGTGATCTGGTCGGTCACCGGCCGGCGCACCGCGGCGTTCTCGACCGGCCCGGAGGAGGCCCGGGTCACCTTCTCCCCGGGCACCGTGTTCACCGTCCTCGGGGCGCTGTCCGGCGAGGCCACGGGCAGCCCGGCCCGGGTGCTGCTGCGCGAGTCCGGCGGCCCCGCGGACGCCGACCCGGCCGCCCGCGACCGCAACACCCTGACACGCCTGCACTCCTGGCTGGACCGCCGCGACCGGCTCGGCCCGGCCGACCGCCGGACGGTCGAACGGCCCGAGCGCTTCCACCACACCCCGGGAGCCGAACTCCTCCCCGCCCCGCCCCCTGCCTGACCCCCGCGCCCCCACCCGCCGGGGCGGTCCCGGACAGCACCCGGAACCGCCCCGGTCCCCCGCGCTCAGCCTTGTGCGCGACCGTGTTCCGCGCGGTGCGCCGGCGGGGCGGTGCTCTCCCCGGCCGGGCTGGTCGCCTCCGGCGGGGCGACCGGGCGGAGGCCGCGTTCGGCGGGCCCGCTGTGGGCGGTGCGGCGCAGGGTGGGGACGTCCCGGCCCGGCCATCCGCCGGCGGTCTCCGGCTCGTCGTCCTCGACGTCCCAGAGCGCGGGCCTGGCGTGCGGCACGGGAACGGACCCGGTGTCGGCGTCCTGGTCGTACGCCGGGGCGGCCCACCGTCCGCCCGCCGGGGCGTCCTGGGCGGCCGGGGCGTCGAGGACGGCCTCCCGCGCGGTCTCCGGCCGGACGGGCCGGACCCGGGGGCGCTGGGCGGTCAGCTTCCCGTGCAGCACCCCGGGGTTCTTCGGGCGGATCGCCCGGACCTCGCCCGGGCCGAGCATCCAGTCGGGGACGGGCGCCTCCTCCCACCCCTCAGGGATCGGCGGCCGCCGGTACGCCGTCGCGGCGCCCGCGGACTCCTCCTCCCGACGCTCCTCCCGGTACTCCTCCCGACGTCCTTCCCACCGCTCCTCCCGGCGCCCGCCGGTGACCGGTGTCGCCCCGCCCCGCTGCCCGCCGACCGGTACCGGCGCGTCCGGTCGGCCCTCCTCCGGCACTCCGGCGCCCCGTCCCCACTCCGGCCCACCGGCCCCGGCGGCAACGTCCCGGCCGACGGCGCCCCCGGCCCCGGCCCCCGGCGCGGAGGAGGTCCGGACCGACGGCGCGGCGGCCGGGGGCGGCGGGGCGACGGGCGGGGCCGGGGTGTCGAGGCGGTGCAGGCGCAGGGTCAGGCCGCCGCTGCGGACGGTGCCCGAGCCCGCGTCCTGCCAGGGGGCGGGGACCCAGCCCGTGCCGGGGGCGAGGCGTTCGGGCACCAGGTGCCACTCGACGGCGGCCGGCACGTCCAGCACCGCGCCGGTCCGGCCGGGCAGCACCCAGGTGCCGTGGGGGGTGCGGGCGACCGCGCGCCGCTCGTGGTCGGCGTCCGTGCCGGCCACCGTGATCCGCCAGGCTCCGCTCATCCGCAGCAAGGGTGTCCTCCCCGAGGTCCGCGCGGGCGGACGGCCCGCCCCGCACCCTGCTCGACGGCCCGCCGGACACCCGGGGTTCAGGCGCCGACGGCGCGGGCGGGGCCCGGAACCGCGGCAGCGGGCCTTCGAACACCTGGCGCACCGTCGGCGAATTCTGGTGGAATGCCAGCTGGACGCATGGTGTCACCGTCCGGGAGTGCGCTCGAACGACCGGCAGAACAAGGGTGGTTCGTCGACGCACCGACCTCCCGCGACGGATCGGACACGTCGAATTCGTGTGGCAGACTGCCGCGCGGGACGTGCGGGAAAGCGCGGGAAAGCGTGCGACGACAGCCCTTCTACCTGGGGAATCCGTGTTCATTCGACTTCTGGGCCCGGTCGAGCTGCGGGCCGCGAACGGCACCGTCACCGCACCGGCCGGCGCGAAGCGGTGCGCCGTCCTGGCCCTGCTGGCGCTCGAACTCGGCCGGGTCGTCCCGGTGGACCGGCTGTTCGAGCTGCTCTGGGGCGAGACCCCGCCCGCCCAGGCCCGGGCGGCCCTGCAGGGGCACGTCGCCGCGCTGCGCAAGCAGCTCGCCGGGTCGCGTTTCACCCTGCTGACCCGGGCGCCCGGCTACCGGCTCGACGGCCCGGCCGACCGGGTGGACGCGCTGCTCTTCGACCGGCTCGCCGCACAGGCCGCCGAACCGGCCGCCGCGGACAACGACGAGGCCGCCGCCGCGCTGCTGCGCGCCGCGCTGGACCTGTGGCACGGCCCGGCCGCGCTCACCAACCTGCCCGACACCGACCTGCGGCGGCTGGCCGCCGACCGGCTGGAGCGGCACCGCACCCGCGCCCTGGAGGACTGGGCCGAGCGGCTGCTCCGGCTCGGCCGGGGCGCCGAGGCCGTCCCCGAACTCGACCACGCCGCCGCCGCGGACGGGCTGTACGAGCCGGTGGCCGCGCTGCTGGTCCGCTGCCTGCACCAGGCCGGCCGGTTCGCCGACGCCGTCGCCGCCTACCACCGGGCCCGCCGCCTGCTGGCCGAGGAGCTGGGCGTGCCGCCCGGCCGCGCCCTGCAGTCCGCCGTGGACGACGCGCTCGCCGCGGGCCCCGCCCAGCAGCCCCCGCGCCCGGCCCCGGCACCGCCACCGGTCCGGCACCTGACGCCGGATCAACTCCCGCGCGGCTCACAGGGGTTGGTCGGCCGCACGGCGGAGCACCGCCGGCTGTACGCGGCCTGCGCCGAGCCCGGCGGCGGACGGCTCGCGGTGCTGGTCGGCCCGGCGGGCGTCGGCAAGACCGCCACGGCGCTGCGCTGGGCGCACGAGGCCGCCGGACTCTTCCCGGACGGGCGGCTGTTCGCCGACCTGAACGGCTTCGGCCCGGGGCCGCGCACCGCCCCGGCGGAGGTGCTGGCCCGCTTCCTCGGGGCGCTGGGCGTACCGGCGGCCGACCTGCCGGACGGGCTGTCCGCCCGGGCCGCGCTGTTCCGCGCGCTCAGCCGGGACCGCCGGCTGCTGGTGGTGCTGGACGACGCCCGGGACGCGGACGGCCTCGCCGACCTGCTGCCGGCCGGTCCGGGGTGCGCGGCGCTGGTCACCGGGCGCGGCGCGCTGGAGGACCTGGTGGTGACCGAGGGCGCGGCCCTGCTGCGGCTCGGCCCGCTGCCGGGCCCGGACGCGCTCGGGCTGCTGGAGCACCTGCTGACCCCGGCCCGGGTGCGGGCCGAACCGGTGGCGGCGGCCCGGGTGGTCGCGCTCTGCGAGGGCCTGCCGCTGGCGCTGCGGATCGCCGCCGCCCGGCTGGCCGCGCAGCCCGGCTGGGCGATCGCCGACCTGGTCCCGGAGCTGGCCGACGAGCGGACCCGGCTGCGCGCCCTGGAGACCCGGGGCGCGGTCGGGGTGCGCGAGCGGATCGCCCTGACGGTGCGCCGGCTCCCGGCCCGGGCCACCGAGTTGCTGTGCCTGCTGGCCACCCGGGCGGTGTCCGAGGCGGGCGCCGAGGACGCCGCGGCCCTGCTGCGCTGCGCCCCCGCCGAGGCCCGCCGGGCCCTGGACGTGCTGGCGGCGCACCACCTGCTGGTCGAGGACAGCCCGGGCCGCTACCGGCAGTCCGACCTGGTCCGACTCTGTGCCGCCGAGCACCGCGCCACGGCCCGGCCGGCACCCCCGGACGCGTCGGACGGACCGGCCGACGGACCGGCCGACGCGCCGGACGTTCCTCAGCGCGCCAGCTCGGCCACCAGCTCCTGGACGCCGTCCTCGCCGAAACGGTGGACCAGCAGCGCGACCCAGCGCACCGCCTCGGCCCGCTCGGCGGCCGTCCAGTACCCGGCGGACGGGTGCTCGTCGACCACCAGCACCTCGGCCAGCGCGGCCAGCGCGGGGGGCGCGGCGGCGGGCGTGCCGTCGGAGTCGCGCAGGGCCAGCCGGCGGGCCGCCGCGGCGACCGCGGTGCCGGTGGCGGGCGGCACCGGCAGCGCGCCGCCGGCCCCGGCCGGGCCGGCCCCGTCCGGGCGGGGTCCGGCCCCGGCGGGCGCCGGGGTCTCCTCCGCCGCCAGCCACGTCCCGATCAGTGCGCGCATCTCCTGCTCCCCCGTCATGCCCACCAGGATGCCAGCACCACCGCCGGTCATCACCACCGTTTCTGTGGACGAGAACGGCTGCGCCCCCGTCCGGCGTTCATCCGGTACCGAACCACCCGCGGATCCGCCCGGGGCCGGTGCGCCGGCGGGCGCTCTGCCGTCGGCGAATCTGCCCCGGGCAGATCGGGCTCCCCGGCGGCCCGTCCGGGGCCGAGGGTGGAGGGGAGGCCCCAGACCCTGGCGGCCGACCGCCTCCGTCCGACAGGGAGTTCCCGATGAGTCCACTCGCCCCCCGCCGTCCCCGCGCCGAGGACGGTGACACCGTGCCGAGCCGGTTCGACGACCACCTGGCGGCGCAGCTGCTCGCGCAGCGGATCGTGCTGCTGGGCACCCAGGTCGACGAGGTGTCGGCGAACCGGGTGTGCGCGCAGCTGCTGCTGCTCTCCGCCGAGGACCCGCGCACCGGCATCGGCCTGTACATCAACAGCCCGGGCGGGTCGGTGACGGCCGGGCTGGCGATCTACGACACCATGCGGCTGATCCCGAACGACGTGGCGACGCTGGCGATGGGGTTCGCGGCCAGCATGGGCCAGTTCCTGCTGACGGTGGGCACGCCGGGCAAGCGGTACGCGCTGCCGAACGCGCGGATCATGATGCACCAGCCGTCGGCGGGCATCGGGGGTTCCGCCGCGGACATCGAGATCCAGGCGGAGAACCTGCTGTACACCAAGCGGGCGATCGAGCGGATCACCGCCGAGCACACCGGGCAGAGCGCCGAGACCATCGCCCGGGACGGCGACCGGGACCGCTGGTTCACGGCCGAACAGGCCCGGGACTACGGGATGGTGGACCACGTGGTGGAGTCGCTGGCCGACATCCGCCCGGCGGCCTCGCGTCCCCGCGTGGGGCTGTGACATGGCCTCCTACCCGATTCCCTACGTGATCGAGCGGACCGCGCACGGCGAGCGGACCTACGACGTGTTCAGCCGGCTGCTGAACGAGCGGATCGTCTTCCTCGGCACCGAGATCGACGACGGCGTCGCCAACACGGTGATCGCCCAACTGCTGCACCTGGAGTCCGCGAACCCGGGCGAGGAGATCTCGATCTACCTCAACTCGCCCGGCGGGTCCTTCACTTCGCTGATGGCCATCTACGACACGATGACCTTCGTCCAGTCGCCGATCTCGACCTTCTGCGTCGGCCAGGCCGCGTCCACCGCGGCGGTGCTGCTGGCGGGCGGCGACCCGGGGCGCCGGTTCGTGCTCCGGCACGCCCGGGTGCTGCTCGGCCAGCCCGCCAGCGGCGGGCGGCAGGGCACGGTCTCCGACCTGAGCCTGGCCGCCAAGGAGATCGCCCGCATCCGCGGCCAGGTCGAGGAGGTGCTGTCCCGGCACACCGGCCACGACCCGGCCAAGCTCCGCGCGGACCTGGACCGGGACAAGGTGCTGGACGCGGCCGAGGCCGTCGCCTACGGCCTGGCCGACCACGTGGTGAGCCGCCGTCAGGTCCCGGCCGCGGCCTGAGCGTTCCTCGGGCGGGGCGGCCGGGGCCGGGACGGGGGTCCGGCTCAGGCCGCCAGGCAGAGCCCGTCGTACGGTGCGGCGGCCCGGGGCGCGAGGGTGCGCGGCGCGGCGGCCGGGGCGGCGCCGGACGTGGTCCGGAGCGGTCGGGCGCGCAGCACCGGGCGCTCCAGGTCGTCCTGGACCAGCCGCAGCACGTCGCCGAGGCCGAGGCCGAGGGCCCGGGCGGCGGCCGCGATCACCTCGGAGGAGGCCTCCTTGCGGCCGCGCTCCAGCTCCGACAGGTACGGCACCGAGATCCGGGCCTGCTCCGCGACGTCCTTCAAGGTCCGTTCCTGGGCCAGGCGTTCGCGCCGCAGCACGCCGCCGACCAAGTCCCGCCAGAGCGGTTCGCGCGGCGCCGGGGCGGCGGGGCCGGCCGGGACGGCGGTCGGGGCGCGGTGCGGGGCGCCGGGCGGGCGCAGCGGGATGACGCGGGCGTGGTCCGGCGCGGGAGAGGTCATGCTCCCAGCCTAGGCACTCCCGGCGGCGGCGGAAGGCCGTGGCGCTCTGCTCCCGGCGAAACCGGCAGCGCGCGGCAGTGCCCGACAACGCCCGACAACGCCGGAGCGCCGGCCCACCGCCCCGGGAGGGGGTGGCGGACCGGCGCTCCGGTGCGAGGGGGTGCCGGGTCAGCTGCTGCGGGGAGGCAGCACCCACTTCTGGGCCGCGGTGCCGTTGCAGTCGAACAGCTCCAGCCGGGCGCCGTCGGAGACGGCGTTGTTCGGCAGGTCGACGCAGCGGCCGGAGCCGGGGTTGTAGAGGCTGCCGTCGGCGCGCGGCAGGAAGATCTGGTTGTAGGCGCCGCTGGCGCAGGGCCAGATCTCCAGCAGGGTGCCATTGGTGGTGCCACCGCCGACGGCGTCCAGGCAGCCGCCGAGCGCGCGGAGCGAGCCATCGGCCTGGAAGGACCAGGTCTGGGCGGCACTGGTGTTGCAGGTCCACAGCTGGACGGCGGTGCCGGGCGCCGGGTTGGCGCCGGAGACGTCGACGCAGGAGGTCGGGGTGCCCGCCAGCTTGATCTGGTCGGCCTTGCCGTAGGTGCTGCCGACCGCGGTCGGGCCCTCCACCCAGGTGTAGAACGGGGTGGTGGCGCTGGAGTGGCCGGTCCAGATCTTCACGATGCCGTTGGCGTCCAGGCCCCACAGGGTGGGCGAGCCGATGCCGGTGAGGTCGCCGTCCGAGCCGAGCTGCGGCCAGCCGCCGGCGGGGGCGGCGGAGACGTTGCCGATCGAGGTGTTCTTGTCGATCGCGGCGAGCGTGGTCACCGGGACGGTGCCGCCGAAGCCGTCGTCGACGCCGATGCTGCCGGTGGTGAAGGTGTAGCCGCGCAGGTCGCCGCTGGTGCGGTTGCGGGCCCACAGGCCGGGCCGGCCCTGGCCGGTCCAGTCGCCGGGCGACAGCAGGTCCCAGCCCTTCCAGCCGGTGGCGGCGAGCTTGGTCGGCGCGCCGAACACGGCGTCGCCGACGGTCGGGTAGAACCAGAGCGCGCCGTCGCCGCCGGGCTCGTTCTCGACGGTGAACAGGCCGGTCCGGTTGAGGAACTTCTTGGCCGGGTCGAGGTTGGTGGTGCCGGGGTCGCCGCTGGCGGCGATCTGCTGGACCGTCGTCCAGTCGCCGGACCGGTAGCCGGTGCAGTCGGTGACGGTGCTGACGCAGGCGGGCTTGGCCAGCGTGCTCCTGGTGTCGAAGACGCCGGAGACGCCGGTGTTGCCGGGGTTCTTGTAGTAGTAGAGCGCCGCGTCGCCGGTCTTGTGGACGATCAGGTCGTCGACGTTCTTGCCGCCGCTGAGGCTGCCGCGGTGGGTGAGGGCGTAGTTCGCCCAGGAGTCGCCGCCGGGGGACTTCGCGGCGGGGGCGGCCAGCGGCGCGGTCAGGCCGTTGCCGGGCATGCTGTAGTCGCGCAGGTCGCCCTTGGGGTCGGCGGCCACGATGTCGGGCTTGGCGTCACCGGTGACGTCGCCGAACACCGGTGCCGGGCCGTTCGGGTTCCACGGCACGTAGAAGGAGTACGAGTTGGCCGGCGAGAGGTTGCCGGCGTTGTCCTCGGCCTGCACGTACAGGACGTTGGTGCCCCAGCGGCCGGGCTTCACCGGGATCTCGGTGGTCGGCCGGTTGGCGCCGCACTGCCAGGCGGCGTCGGCGAACTGCGGGTCCCAGCTCCAGCGCAGGCAGGCCAGGCCGGAGCTGTTCAGGCCGGACGGGTTGGGGTCGGTCAGGACGATCGGCACCGCGCCGTTCTGGCCCGCGTAGATCAGCGGGGTCTGGCCGTTGCCGGACGGCGGGAACTGCTTGCCCGGGTCGGCGACGCTGCTGGGGAAGGACACCGTCGGCGGGGTCAGGTCGACCTTGAAGAAGCAGGTCGGGGTCGCGCCGGACCAGGGCACGCCGGGCAGCTGGTCGCTGGCCATGATGCTGTAGCCGTACGAGTGGCCGTCGAGGATGACGCTGCCGGGCACGGAGAAGCTGGTGGTGCCGCCGTTGCCGACCAGGTCGGAGTAGCCGGAGGCGACGTCGGGGGTGCCGGGGAGCTGGTAGTCCCAGAGGTGGTTCCAGGACCAGAGCTGGCCCTGGGTGGGGCTGGAGACACTGGCGTTCAGCCAGGTCGCGCCGTTCTGGTTGGTGCCGGCGCCGAGCCAGCCCCAGTTGGTGGAGTTGCCGTCGCCGCAGGCCTGGGTGGTGGTGCCGGTGCTCGCGATCTGCGGCAGCGGCCAGACCCGGGGGTTGGTCGGGGTGTTGGGCGTGCGGTCGTACTCGATGTACAGCGAGGGGTGGTAGTCGAACCGCTTGAAGGCGTACTGGTTGCTCTCGTTGCCGTACAGGCCGAAGGTCAGCTGCCCGTAGTTGACGTACTGCTGCATCGCGCCGGTGATGGTGTAGCTGAACGGCACGTTGTTGTAGCAGCCGGTGTGGCCGGAGCCGCCGATGGTCTGCTGGCCGAGCGAGCCGCCGACCTGGCCGGGCTGGTTGTTCCAGGTGGTGCCGCTGCCGATCGCCCCGGTGACGTACAGGTCCAGCGGGTAGGTGGTGCCGCAGGACCAGTCCGCGGAGACGTACTCCTGGAAGTTCAGCGTCGCGTAGTGGATCACGGCGCCGTAGATCGGGTTGATGTCGTACTGGAAGAACGAGCGGTACTTGCTGGCCGGGCTGCAGGAGCCGCCGTTGGGGTAGGTGCCGCAGACGCCGACGCCGGGGTGGTCGCCGTCGGCGCTGCCGGAGCGGTTCCAGTTCGTGGTGGTCGGGTACGCGGACTGGACCCAGGTCCAGGCGTTGTTGCCCTGGCTCCACGGCAGCCAGGCCGGGTCGACGTAGAACGGCGCGGTGCCGTTGGCGATCAGGTCCTGGTCGGGCGTCAGGTCGATGCCGTCCTTGCCGGCCTTGACCGGCATCGCGGCGACCTTCGCGGACCGGCCGGGGCCGGCGGCGTCGCTGTGCTCGTGGCCGGTCTGCGGGGCGGCTTCGGCGGCGGTCGTGCCCTGGGCCTTCGGGGCCTTCGCCGGTGCGGCCGCGGCGCTGTCCCACATCTGCGGGGTCGGCGCGGTCCACCGGGCCTTGCCGTCGGCGCCCTTGGCGGCCAGGTTGCCGCCCGCGTCGGCCTCCACGGTGACGCCGTCGGTGACGGTGCCGAAGTGCAGGTTGCGCAGCGCCGGGGAGGCGGCGGCGGCCTTGGTGTGCAGCACCAGGACGGTGGTGAGGCCGCCGGTCGCGGTCGCGGTGACCTTCAGGTCGGTGTCCGGCGCGACCGCCGGGTAGGTCACGCTGTCGCCGTCGAGCACCGGGGCGGTGAGCCGGAACGGGGCGGTCAGCGCCAGCTTCTTGCCGTCCGAGCTGGTCATGGTGGCCAGCGGGCCGTCGCCGCCCTTGGACAGCACCAGGCCGGAGGCCGCGGACTTCGGCGAGAAGGTGCCGTCCTGATTGGCCGTCAGGGTGGCGTCCAGCGCCCGCCAGGCGCCGTCGCGCTTCACCCGCTGCTGGTCCGGGTGGCCGGTCAGGGCCAGGTGGCCCTCGGGCGTGGCCACCGTCTCGCTGAACTCGGTGGTCAGCGAGGCGACCGGGACGGGTTTGCCGGTGGCCTTCGCCTCGGCGAGGGCGCGGTCGGTGTCGTCGCCCGGCGGGCGCTCCCGCTCCCGCTCCGCGGTGGCCGCGGCGATCTCGGCCGGCGTGGGGAGCCTCCCCCCGGCGGCCGCGGCCGCCGGGAGCACCGGCGTGCCGAGCACCGCGAGCGCCAGCGCCGCGGTCAGCGCCCGCACCGACCGGCCGCCGGGTCTTCTTCTGCTCATCAGTTCTTCCCCCAGGTTCGTTCCGGCCTCCGGCGCACTCGGCACGGAAGCCGACGCCACGGTTCCGGGTTCGCCCGGTCTCGGCAAGCCGGATTCGGCCACCGGTCATCCGAATTGCGCCGACCGAACCGAAATGATCGACAGTGATATGCGTCACACCGGGATCCGGCGCAACGTCAATACCCGCCCCTTGCACCCAAATCGGCTCATCAGGCCAGATGTCCGGCTCCACACGGATCGACCCGGCCCGATCCGGTCGGCGAATCCGGAATGGCCGCCGGACCTCCCGCGGGACCGCCCCATCATATTCCGTGCACGAGGGAAATCGCCCGCGCCGGGAATTCATTCGGAATTCCGCCCGGCGGGCCCCCGGGGGTCGGCGGGGGCACCGGGCGGGCCGGCGGGGCGGGCGCCCGCCCGGACGGGCGGCGGTGTGGTGACACATTTCACGGCCCGCCCCGTTCTGCCGAAGGGGTTGGGGAGTCTAGGTTCCTGCGGTCAAAGGGGGTTGCTCTCCCCGGTCCGCGGAACGTGACCCGCACCATCCCTTCGACGAGAGAGAACGAGCGATGTCTGGAAACGACTCCTCGCCGCGCCCGCCCCAGCGGGTCGGCGTGGTCGCCGAGTCCACGCCCGGTGAGACCCGGGTGGCCGCCACGCCGTCGAGCGTGCGCGGCCTGCTGGCCCTCGGGTACGAGGTGCTCGTCGAACCGGGGGCGGGCACGGCGTCCGGGTTCGACGACGCGGCCTACACCGCGGCGGGCGCGGAGGTCGGCAACGCCTGGTCCGCCGACGTGGTGCTGAAGGTGAACGCGCCGACGGCGCCCGAGGTGGCCCGGCTGCGGGACGGCGCGACCGTGATCGGCCTGCTGGCGCCCGCCCAACGGCCCGAGCTGCTGGCGCTGCTGGCGGAGCGTCCGCTGACGGCGCTGTCGCTGGACGCGGTGCCGCGGATCTCGCGGGCCCAGTCGATGGACGTGCTCAGCTCGATGGCGAACATCGCCGGGTACCGGGCCGTGATCGAGGCCGCGCACGCCTTCGGCCGGTTCTTCACCGGGCAGGTCACCGCGGCCGGCAAGGTCCCGCCCGCGAAGGTGCTGGTGGCGGGCGCGGGCGTGGCCGGGCTGGCCGCGATCGGCGCCGCCTCCAGCCTGGGCGCGATCGTCCGGGCCACCGACCCGCGCCCCGAGGTGGCCGACCAGGTCAGGTCGCTGGGCGGCGAGTACCTGCCGGTGGAGGCCGCCCAGGAGGCGAGCACCGACGGCTACGCCAAGGCCACCTCGGCCGACTACGACCGGGCCGCCGCCGCGCTGTACCGGGCCCAGGCCGCCGACGTGGACATCGTGATCACCACCGCGCTGATCCCGGGCCGCCCGGCGCCGAAGCTGCTCACCGCCGAGGACGTGGCGGCGATGAAGCCCGGCAGCGTGGTCGTCGACATGGCGGCCGCCCAGGGCGGCAACGTGGCGGGCACGGTGGCGGGCCGCACCGTGGTCACCGACAACGGCGTGACCCTCATCGGCTACACCGACCTGGCCTCCCGGCTGGCCGCGCAGGCGTCCCAGCTGTTCGGCACCAACCTGGTCAACCTGCTGAAGCTGCTCACCCCGGGCAGGGACGGGCAGTTGACGCTGGACTTCGACGACGTGGTGCAGCGCGCCGTCACCGTGGTCCGGGACGGCGGGATCACCTGGCCGCCCCCGCCGGTCGCGGTCTCCGCGGCCCCCGCCGCCGCCCCGGCGCCCGCGCCCGCGCCGGCCGCGCCGGAGCCGTCCCGGTCCGCCCCGGCCGTCCGGTTCGGCCTGATCGGGCTCGGCATGCTGGCGCTGTTCCTGGTGGTGGCCTTCGCCCCGGCGCAACTCGCGGAGAACTTCACGGTGTTCGCGCTCGCCGTGGTGATCGGCTACTACGTGATCGGCAAGGTCCACCACGCGCTGCACACCCCGCTGATGTCGGTCACCAACGCGATCTCCGGGATCGTGGTGATCGGCGCCCTGCTGCAGATCGGCCACGAGAGCACGCTCGTCACCGTGCTGTCCTTCGTGGCGATCCTGCTGACCAGCGTGAACATCTTCGGCGGCTTCGCCGTCACCCGCCGCATGCTGAGCATGTTCTCGAAAGGCTGAGCCCCGATGACGTCCCTCACCGCCGCGCACGCCGCGGACCTGGTCGCCGCCCTGCTGTTCATCCTCAGCCTGGCCGGGCTCTCCCAGCACCGCACCTCCCGGGCCGGCGTCGCCTACGGCATCGCCGGGATGGCGCTGGCGCTGACCGCCACCGTCGTGGTGGCCTCCCGCAGCATCGACGCCGGCGCGGTCGCGCTGATCCTGCTGGCCACCGCGATCGGCGCCGGGATCGGCCTGTGGCGGGCCCGCCGGGTCGAGATGACCGGGATGCCGGAGCTGATCGCCGTCCTGCACAGCTTCGTCGGCCTGGCCGCCGTCCTGGTCGGCTGGAACAGCTACCTGGAGGTGGAGCGGCACGGCGCCGCGCAGACCGCCGTCGCCGCCGACCTGCTGACCATCCACCACACCGAGGTGGTGGTCGGCGTCTTCATCGGCGCGGTCACCTTCACCGGCTCGATCGTGGCCTTCCTGAAGCTGTCCGCCAAGATCGCCTCCCGCCCGCTGGTGCTGCCCGGCAAGAACGCCCTCAACCTGGGCGCGCTGGGCGCCTTCGCGGCCCTCACCGCCTGGTTCACCGTCAGCCCGGGGCTGCTCCCGGTGGCCGCCGTCACCGTGCTGGCGCTGCTGCTCGGCTGGCACCTGGTCGCCTCGATCGGCGGCGGCGACATGCCGGTGGTGGTCTCCATGCTGAACAGCTACTCGGGCTGGGCGGCCGCCGCCGCGGGCTTCCTGCTCGACAACAACCTGCTGATCGTCACCGGCGCGCTGGTCGGCTCCTCCGGCGCCTACCTGTCGTACGTGATGTGCAAGGCGATGAACCGGTCCTTCCTGTCCGTCATCGCGGGCGGCTTCGGCATCGAGGCCCCGGCGAGCGGCGGGCAGGAGCAGGGCGAGCACCGCGAGATCCGGGCCCGGGAGGCCGCCGAACTGCTCGCCGACGCCAAGTCGGTGATCATCACCCCGGGCTACGGCATGGCCGTCGCCCAGGCCCAGCACCCGGTCGCCGAGCTGACCCGCCGGCTGCGCGAGCGCGGCGTCGAGGTCCGCTTCGGCGTCCACCCGGTGGCCGGCCGGCTGCCCGGCCACATGAACGTGCTGCTGGCCGAGGCCAAGGTGCCGTACGACGTGGTGCTGGAGATGGACGAGATCAACGAGGACTTCGCCACCACCTCGGTGGTCCTGGTGATCGGCGCCAACGACACCGTCAACCCGGCCGCGCTGGACGACCCGGCCAGCCCGATCGCCGGCATGCCGGTGCTGCGGGTCTGGGAGGCCGAGCAGGTCGTCGTCTTCAAGCGCTCGATGGCCTCCGGCTACGCGGGCGTGCAGAACCCGCTGTTCTTCCGCGAGAACAGCGCGATGCTGTTCGGCGACGCCAAGCAGACCGTCGAGGAGATCCTCCGGGCCCTGGACGCGACCGCCCCCGCGGGCGCCCGCTGACGGGCCGTCCGGCCCGCCGACCGCCGGGGGCGGGCGGTCCCGGGACTCCTCCCGGGACCGCCCGCCCCCGGCGGTCGCGCGCGTCAGGAGTCGCGGCGCGGGGTGAACGGCGCGTCGCGGCCGGTGCCCTTGGGGGTCGCGCTCTTGTCCGCGCCCTCCTCGTGGTACTCCTCCTCCACGTTGACCTCCCACACGTCGTGGGCCGAGCCGGTGCGGATGTTCTCCGCGGTCAGCAGCGCGGTCATCATCGAGTGGTCCTGGTTGTTGTAACGGTGCATGCCGTTACGGCCGATCGGGTGCACGTTCGGCACCGCCTCGGCCAGCCAGGCGCGGATCACGTCGAGCGAGGCCTGGTAGCGGTCGTCGTAGATCGGGTACGCCTTGTGGATGCGCACCGCGTAGCCGACCTCGACGCTGCCCGGCTTGGTCAGGCCCAGCTGCTCCAGCTCGGCGGTGCCGAGCTCGACCAGCTCCTCGTCCGTCATGTTCCAGAGCTCGTCGCCCTCGTTGACGAAGTACTCCAGGCCGAGGCAGGTGCGGCCTTCCTTGACCAGGTACGGCGACCAGGAACCGAAGTTCTGGATGCGGCCGACCTTGACGCCCGGGCTGTGGATGTAGATCCAGTTGTCCGGGAAGCCGTCCTTCTCCGGCACCACCAGGGCGACGGTGAGGAAGTCGCGGTAGCGCAGGTTGTTCGCGGCCTCGATCACCGCGGCCGGCGCGGCCGGCTCCATGATCCGGACCAGGTGCGAGATCGGGGTCGAGGAGACCACGTGCTCGGCCGGGACCTGCGAGACGGTGCCGTCGGAGCCGGCCACTGCGACGGAGACCGCGCCCTTGCCCTGCTCCCAGTACACCTTCTCGACGCGGGTGTTCATCTCGACCGTGCCGCCCTGGGCGCGGACCTTGTCGGTCGCGGTCTCCCACATCATGCCCGGGCCGTACTTCGGGTACTGGAACTCCTCGATGAGGGACGTGATGTCCTTCTGGTTCCGGCTCGGCAGCAGCGCGTTCTTGATCGCGGCCATCAGCGACAGGTTCTTGATCCGCTGCGCGGCCCAGTCCGCCTGGAGCTCAGTGGTCTTCATGCCCCACACCTTCTCGGTGTAGGTCTTGAAGAAGATCGAGAACAGTCGGCGGCCGAAGCGGGCGGTGACCCAGCCCTCGAAGTGCGACTGGTCCTTCGGCGGGCGCACCCGGGCCCAGAAGTACGAGCCGATGCAGCGCACGGCCTCGATGACGCCGAGGCCCTTGAGCGCGTTGCCGGCCTTCAGCGGGTAGTCGAAGAGCTGGCCGCGGTAGAAGATCCGGCTCATCCGCGGACGCAGCAGGAAGTCCTCGTCGGGGAGGATCTCGTGCCACAGGGCCTCGACGGCCGCGACCTTGGTGAAGAAGCGGTGGCCGCCGATGTCGAAGCGCCAGCCGTCCCGCTCGGCGGTCTGCGAGATGCCGCCGACCACGTTGTCAGCCTCGAAGACCCGCGCCGGGAAGCCGTGCTTGGTCAGGTCGTAGGCGGCGGTCAGACCGGCCGGCCCCGCACCTATGACAACGGTCTCGGGCTTGAGCGAAGCCTCGGTGTTGCTGGATTCCATGTCGAGCCAGGTCCTTGGATCTCGGGGTCTTCTCGGTGAAGACCTCGGGGGATGGGGTAGGGGTGGTGCGGGTACGAGGTACGTGGGGTTCCGTCAGCGGTGGGGTTCCGTCAGCGGGTGCCGGTGGTGGCCTCTTCCGATCGGCGGCGGCCGGAGTCGGGTTCCGGATCGGTCTCCGGCCCGGCGGCCGCGATCCTCCGGTCCTCCCGGGCCAGCAGCCGGATCGCCAGCGCGCACAGCGCCGCGACCACGGCCGCCGCGTTCCAGGCGAACCCCGAGTCGAGCGGGTTCTGCTGCCAGAAGACCCTCGCCATCAGGATGTTGCTGAACACTCCCAGCCCGGCCAGGAAGACCCAGCGCGGCCCGATCCGGCCCGCCCGCATCGCCAGCAGCAGGAACAGGGTCGGGTAGATCGGCAGCAGGTAACGGGCACCGACCTGGTACCAGCCCGCGGCCTGGAACATGATGATCGGCACGAACAGCGCCACGGTGCCGGCCCACAGCGTCGCGCGCAGCCAGCGCGCCGGGGTGCGGCCCTGGGAGGTGGTCAGGAACAGCAGCATCAGGGGAGTGCTGAAGAAGATGCTGGTGCCCATCCCGTCGGCCATCAGGTCGGTCACCGGGTGGGCGTCGTTGACGCCCTTGTAGTGGAACTCCGGGAAGCGCAGGAAGTCGATCACGAAGTTCGGCCAGATGTAGTGCCAACTCATCAGGCCGTACGGGAACTCGACGATGTCGGTGGCCGAGTGGATGTCGTAGCCGGTGCTCAGCGGGCTCCCGAAGTACAGCGCGTTGCGCAGCAGCAGTACCGCGCCGCAGATGCCGAACGGCACCAGCAGGGCCGTGAGTTCGCGCAGCGAGGGCAGCCGCTCGGGGCGGAGGCTCCACCGACCTGCGAGCTTGCGGCCCACGCCCAGGTCGCGCAGGTAGACGATCAGCGGCACCACCGCGATCATCACCTCCGTGGTCCGGGTCAGCGCGATCATGCCGACACCCAGCGAGGCCAGCCACCAGCGCCGGCACACCGAGGAGTGCAGCACCAGCAGGATGCCGGTGACGCTCATCAGCTGGCCGGTGAACCACACCTGACCGCCGATCGACAGCCAGAGCACGATCGTGCCGAAGCCGAAGACGAAGGTGAGGACCAGGTTCTCCAGCGCGGTCCGCCGGGTGAGCCGCCGGACCCGCATCGCCTCCAGGATGCGGAACAGCAGCACCGTGTTCAGCGCGGCGACGCCCCAGGTGAACCAGACGTCGCTGAAGTTGTCACCCAGCAGCCACACGAAGGGCAGCATGGCCAGCGCCGGCAGCGGCGGGTACATCGAGTAGAAGTGGCCCCGGACCGTGATCATGTCGAACACGACCTTGGAGCTGGTGCTCGGGCCCAGGTCCAAGCGGCCGTCCAACCAGGCCTTGACCTGCCAGACGTAGTGCCCGGCCGGTGCCGTCTTGCCGGCGTCGATGCTCAGGATCGACGCGAACACGCCGAGCAGCGTCAGTGCGGCGGCGAAGATCGCAAGGTCGACCATCCGACGTTGCAGGCGGGTCATGGCGAAAGGTCTCCACATGGGGAAGCGTGAGAAGGCGCGCCGAAACCACCCCCGGCGGCGAACGCCGTCCGTAGACTCAAGGACAGCGGGCGTCGTAATGGTAGGGCACGGATCAACCGAGCCCGTACGAGGGGCCACCCGCGGGCCCGCACTCCCGAGCACGGTGGATCACAAGTTTCCGGTCGCCCCACAGTACCCGCAGTACCCGGCGGCACCGCCCGCGACCGCCCGTGCCCGGCGAGAGGAAGGGGCCGCACCGTGTCCGTCCGGGGAACCGACGGCTACGCCGACGCCGGCCCGCTGCCCGAACCGGTCGCCCGGGCCGTGGCACTGGCCCGGCGGGCGGGCTTCGAGCAGTCCTGCCGCCCCGAGCAGGGCCGGCTGCTGCAGGCGCTCGCCGCCGGGGCCCCCGGGTCCGTCGGCGAGACCGGCACCGGCTGCGGCGTCGGCCTGGCCTGGCTGCTGGCCGGCCGCCGGCCCGGGGTCCGGGTGGTGAGCGTCGAGCGCGAGGCCCGGCTGGTCGCGCTCGTCCGCGAACTGTTCGCCGGCGTCCCCGACCTGGAGATCGTCCACGGCGACTGGACCCGCCTCCACGCGCACGGCCCCTTCGACCTGCTGGTCCTCGACGGCGGCGGCAACGCCAAGCGGTCCGACCCCGCCGACCCCGACCTCCTGCTCACCCCCGTCGGCACCCTCGTCGTCGACGACCTCACCCCCCTGACCGCCTGGCCCCCCACCCACGCCGGCCGGCCCGACACCGCCCGCACCCACTGGTTCGACCACCCCTCCCTCCTCACCACCGAGGTCCGCCTCGCCCCCGACCTCGCCACCCTCCTCGCCACCCGCCGCCCCTGACGGGCCCCGCCCACGCCTCTGGAGCAGGGGGTCACGTCCGGAGCAGGGGGTCACGGCGCGTCAGCCCGTGGCGGCGCGGACCAGGGCGGCCACGTGGGCGGCGGCGGCCGCGAGCGGGACGTGCGCGGTCTCGCCGGTGGCGCGGACGGTGACCTCGACCAGGCCGTCCGCCAGGCCGCGCGGGCCGACGGTGATCCGGTAGGGGATGCCGACCAGTTCGATGTCGGCGAACTTCACGCCGGGCCGTTCGTCGCGGTCGTCCAGCAGCACGTCCAGCCGTTCGGCGCGCAGGGCGGCGTACAGCTCCTCGACCGCCGCGGCGGCCCGCTCGTCGAGCCTGCCGATCGGGACGAGGGCGACCTCGAAGGGGGCGACGGCGACCGGCCAGACGATGCCCTTCGCGTCGTGGTGGGCCTCGACGATCGCGGCGATCGCCCGCTCGATGCCGATGCCGTAACTGCCCATCTCGGGGCGGACGGCGGCGCCGTCGGGGCCGAGCACGGTGACGTCCAGCGCCTCGGTGTACTTCCGGCCGAGCTTGAAGACGTGGCCGACCTCGACCGTCCGGACCACCTCCAGGGGCGCCCCGCAGTCCGCGCAGGGCTCGCCGGCCCGGACCTCGCGCAGGTCGGCCCAGCGGGTGACGGCGACGTCCCGGGCGACGTCCACGCCGCGCAGGTGGACGCCGTCCTCGTTGGCGCCGGTGGCCATCGCGGTGCGGCCGGCCAGCGCGTGGTCGGCGAGCACGGTCACGCCGGTCACGCCGACCGCGCCGAGGCTGCCGGGCCGCGCGCCCAGCAGGGCCTCGATCTCGTCGGCGTCGGCGGGGCGGACCGCGCGGGCGCCGGTGGCGTCGAGCAGCTTCTGCTCGACCAGGGCGTGGTCGCCGCGGAGCAGGACCAGCAGCGGGGCGCCGTCCGCGACGTGGACCAGGGTCTTGATCTGCTGCTCGGCGGGCACGCCGTGCAGGCGCGCCAGCTCCTCGATGGTGCGGGCGTCCGGGGTGTCGAAGCGCTCGGGCGCGGCGAGGGCCGGGCCGTCCGCGACGGCGGGCAGCGCGGAGCCGGCCTTCTCCACGTTGGCGGCGTAGCCGCAGGCCGGGCAGTGCACCACCAGGTCCTCGCCGGCGGGGGTGGGCGACATGAACTCGACCGAGGCCGAGCCGCCCATGCTGCCGCTGGACGCCTGCACGGGGATCGCCGGGATGCCGAGCCGGGCGAAGATCCGGGTGTAGGCGGCGTGGTGCAGGTCGAAGGAGCGGTCCAGGCCGGCCCGGTCGAGGTCGAAGCTGTAGGAGTCCTTCATGGTGAACTCGCGGACCCGCAGCAGGCCGCCCTTCGGGCGGGGCTCGTCCCGGAACTTGGTCTGGAACTGGTACCAGAGCTGCGGGAGTTGGCGGTAGGACGACAGCTCCTGGGCGAGCGTGGTGAAGATCTCCTCGTGCGTCATGCCGAGGGCCAGGTCGGCACCCCTGCGGTCGGTGAGCCGGAACATCTCCTCGCCCATCACCTCCCAGCGCCCGGAGCGCCGCCAGATCTCGGCGGGGTGCAGCGCGGGCAGCACCCACTCCTGGGCGCCGATCCCGTCCAGCTCCTCCCGGACCACCGCGACGACCTTGCTGCGGACCCGGACCGCCAGCGGCAGCAGCGAGTAGTGACCCGCCATCAGCTGCCGGACGAATCCGGCCCGCACCAGCAGCCGGTGGCTCGCCGCGTCGGCGTCCGCCGGGTCCTCGCGCAGCGTGGGGACGTACAGCTGTGACCAGCGCATGGCAGTGCCTTTCCGTGGGGGCCCGACGGCCGACAGGAAGGGCATCGTATGCCGGGAACCCCCGGGGACCTGCGGAATTACCGGCGGGCCCGGCCGCCTCCTCCCCGACGGCCCGTCGGATCCGGCGGCGGCCGGTCGGCGCAGGAGGCGGCCCTCCGGTGCGGCGGTCCGGGGCACCACACCCCCGTACCGCGCCCCCGTACCGCGTCCCCCGTGGACCCGGGGGCCGTCCTCGCTGCACCGGGAAGTCTGCCGGGCGGCGGCCCGTCCGGCGGGTTCTCCGGATGATCCCGGACGATCCCGGACGGTCGGGTAGCCTGCGCGCAGGAATGCCGTGGGACGGACCGGGAGGGGTGGGTGCGGTGGCCGGAGAGGCCCGCGCGGACGGGGTGCCGGAGCCGGGCCGGGAGGCCGCGCCGTCGCCCGAACGGGCCAGGGACGCCGCCGAGTTCATCGCCCTGCTGCGCTCGTTGAAGACCTGGGCGGGCAACCCCTCCTTCCAGGAGCTGGCCCGGCGCAGCGGCCTGGCCCGCAGCACCCTCGCCGACGCGCTCCGGCCGGACCGGCCGGGCCTGCCCCGGCTGGAGGTGGTCACCGCGCTGGTCGCGGCCTGCGGGGTCCCGGACCGCCGGGCGGCGGCCTGGCGGCGGGCCTGGCGCGCCCTGCAGGACGCCGAGGACCGCCGCCGGGTGCGGCGCTCCCCCGGGCCGGCCGAGGCCCCGGCCGCCGCTCCGGCACCGGCGACCACCGTCCCGGTGCCGGCCGAACTCCCGCGCGTACCGGCCGACTTCACCGGCCGCTCGGCCGAACTGCAGGAGCTGCGCGCCCTGTTCGCCGCCGAGGGGGCGCTCGGCGACGGCGGCACCGTGCTGATCTCCGCGATGACCGGCGCGGGCGGCGTCGGCAAGACCTCGCTGGCGCTGCACCTGGCGCACGAGGTCCGCGGGCGGTACCCGGACGGCCAGTTGTTCGTGAACCTGCGCGGCACCTCGCCGACCCCGCTGCGCACCGGCGAGGTGCTGGCCCGCTTCCTGGTCGCGCTGGGCGTGCGGCACGAGGCCGTCCCCGAGGACGAGGACAGCAAGGCGGCGCTGTTCCGCAGCCTGCTGGCGACCCGCCGGGTGCTGATCGTGCTGGACGACGCGCGGGACGCCGCCCAGGTGCGCGCCCTGGTCCCGGGGGCCGGGCCGCACGCCGTCCTGGTCACCAGCCGCAGCCGGCTGCCCAGCCTGGAGAGCACCCACCGGGTCGCCCTGGACGTGCTGGACCCGGCGGAGGCCCGGGAGCTGCTCGGCCGGCTGGTCGGCGAGGAGCGGCTGCGGGCCGACCCGGCGGCCGCCGCCGAGGTGCTGCGCTCCTGCGCGGGGCTGCCGCTGGCGATCCGGATCGTCGCGGGCCGGCTGATCGCCGCCCCGGCGATGCGCCTGCGCACCCTCGCCGACCTGCTGGCCGACCAGCACCGCCGGCTCGACGAGCTGCAGATCGAGGACCAGGCCGTCCGGGCCGGCTTCGGCGCCGGCCACCACCTGCTCGACGCCGACCAGGCCCGGGTGTTCCGGCTGCTCGGCCTCTGGAGCGGCCCCACTGTCGGCCCGCTCGCGGCCGCCGCCCTGTGCGACCTGCCGCCGCACCGGGCCGAGTCCCTGCTCGGGCAGCTCGCCTCGCTGCACCTGCTGGGCGCCGCCCCGTCCGACGGCCGGGCCCCGTCCGACGGCTACGCCCTGCACGACCTGCTGCACCTGTTCGCAGCCGAGCGCGCCGACCGGGACGAGCCCGCCGCGGAGCGCACCGCCGCCCTGCGCCGCCTGGTGTCCTGGTACCTGGCGGCGGCCGCCGCGGCGAGCCGGCTGCTGAACCCGGACGCCCAACTGCCGCCCGTCGAACCGTTCGCCGCGCCCGAGCTGGCCCCCGACCTGGGCGGCTCCGCCGAGACGGCGCTGCGCTGGTACGAGGCGGAGCGCGCCAACCTGGTCGCCGCCGTCCGGCAGGCCGCCGAGGCGGGGCTGCACTCGCTCGCCTGGCGGCTCGCCAAGTCGCTGTGGGCGTTCTTCAACCTCCGCAAGTACTGGGACGACTGGGCGGAGACCGGCCGGCTCGGACTGGCCGCCGCCCGGGCCGCCGGGGACCTCTCGGGCGAGGCCGTGATGCTCAACCACCTGGGCGTCCTGGCGCACGACCTGCACCGCTTCGGCGACATGGAGGAGCACTGCCGGGCCGCGCTGGAGATCCACCGCCGGCTCGGCGACCGGACGGCCGTCGCCACCGCCCTCGGCAACCTCGGCGTGGCCTACCGCAAGCTCGGCCGACTGGAGGACGCCTACCAGAACCAGCTGCTGACCCTGGAGTCCTTCCTCGAACTCGGCGACACCTACAGCGAGGGCGTGACCAGGCTCAACCTGGTCCGCATCCTGCAGGACCTGGACCGCCCCGAGGAGGCGCTGGAGCAGTGCCTGCGCTCGCTGGCGGTCTTCCGCACCCTCGGCAACACCTACGCCCAGGGCGGGGCACTGAACACCGCCGCCGCGACCTGCCTGCTGCTCGGCGCGCACGAGCGGGCGATCGGCTACGCCACCGAGGCCCTGGAGATCCGCACCGCGACCAACGACCAGCACGGCCAGGCCCGTTCGCTGGACACCCTGGCGCAGATCCTGCGCGCGCTCGGCCGCGAGGACGAGGCCCGCGCGCACTGGGCCCGCAGCCTGGAGCTGTTCACCGCGCTCAACGACTCCTACGCCGACACCCTCCGGGCCCTCCTGTCCGACCCGACGCGCCCCTGATCCCCGCCGGGGTCCGGTCGCGCCGGGACGGGTGGGAGCGGTCCGCCCGGCGCCCGGGTTCAGGTGCCGTCCTCCTCCCGGTGCCAGGCGGCGGCGCACAGGGCGGTGGCGAGTTCCTCGGCGTAGCCGGCGACGGTCGACCAGGCGGTGGCGTAGGCGAGTCGGTCATCGGTGCGGAGGCGGCCGAAGACGTCGCGCTCCTGGTCGGCGGCGGCCGCGCGGAGGGCGGTGAGCAGGTGCTCGGCGGTGGCGAGGCCGGCCGCCCGGAGGCGGGGGCCCTCGGTGGCGCCCGCGGCGAGACGGGCCGCCAGGCCGTCGCGGCCGGTGGTGACGGCCTGTTCGAGCGGCCGGGCCAGCAGGTGCAGCGGGGGCTGCGGCGGCAGCCCCGCCGATGCGGGCACCGGGCCGCCCGCCGGGGGCAGGTCGGCCTGCTGGAGTTCTTCCAGGCCGAGGCTGATCCGCTCCCGGTACTCGGGGCGCAGCGCGAGCGAGGACTCCGGCCCCGGCGCGGCCGCCAGCAGCCGCAGCCTCGGGTGGGCGGCCCGCTCCAGCCGGCCGACCACCCGCAGCCGCAGGCCCGGCACCCCGGCCAGCAGCGCCAGGTTCGCGCCGTACGCCAGCCGCGGGTGCTCCAGCGCCGGGAGCAGCGCCACCGTCCGGCCCGCGCAGTCGGCGAGCAGTCGCGGGGCCGCCTCGCCGGGCACCGCCCCCGGGCCGAGCACAGTGACGTCCAGGAACAGCAACTCGTCCCCGGCGGGCCGCAGTTCGGCCGGGGTCCGGCCGGCCCGCAGCGCCCGTTCGACCTGGGCCCCGACGGGTTCCGCCCAGAGCCGGGCGACCGGCTCCCGGTACCAGTCCGCCCCGGACGCGCCCGCCGCACGGACCTGCGCGCCCGCGCCCAGCCGCCCCGAGACCGTCCGGGTCGCGCCCTGCACCACCAGGCCGCCGCGGGCCAGTTCGCGGTGCGCGAGCGAGGCGTCCCCCAGCCGCACCGGCCGGCCCGCCGCGGCCCGGGCGAGCTGCGCGGCCTGTGCCGGGTCGGCGTGCGGCAGCACGTCGGAGACGGTGGCGAGCGCCCCGTCCGCGTCCACCGTCCAGACCGTGACGCCCGCGTGGGTGGCCGTCACCACCGGTTCGGCGAACAGCCCGTACAGCCGCAGCGAACCCGCCTCCCGGTAGCTCTGCCGGGCGGTGCCGCGCAGGGCGTCCGGGTCGGCGGGGCCGACCGTGACGGCGTCGAGGAGTTCGCGGTGCGCGGCGACCAGGTCGGCCAGCCGGTGCCCGGGCGCGCCGGAGCGGGCCGCCCGCAGCCGGGTGACCACGGTCGCGGCGAGCGCGGCGGGCCGGTGCAGGCCGAGCAGCCGGGCCTGGTGCGCGGTGCGCAGCAGTTCCGCCTGCAGCACGCTGCCCGCCCCACCGATCCCGGCCGCCAGGGTCTGCGCCGCCGTCAGCCGGAGCCGGTGCACGGCGGCGCGTTCGGCCTCGGTCAGCGGCTGCACGGCCACCGCCTCCGCCTCGGGTGCCGTCCCGGGTACCGTCTCGGGTGCTGCCTGCGGCTCCGGTGGCGGCTCCGGCGCGGTGTCCTCGGCGAGCGGGGCGAAGGTGACGGCGGCGGCGCGGTGCAGGCAGCCGGGCGCGAGCAGGCAGCCGCAGCGGACGTCCCCGGCGGTGCGGACCACCCCGCCCGGGGCGTGCAGCACCAGCTCCGCCTCCTCGTCGATCCGGACCCGCCACTCCTCCCCCGCCCGGACCACCGGCCGGTCGGCGAGTTTCGCGGCCGCGCCGTCGAGCCGCTTGCGCAGCCGCTCCGAGAGCGCCGACACCACCTCGGCGACCACCTCCGGCGCCACGGCCGGCCAGGGCGCGCCGGCGGGTTCCCGACGGTCCGTCATGCGATCTTCTCCCCCACCCAGCGGGCCAGTTCCAGCGGGCTGAGGGCCGCCACCGGCATGCCCGCCGCCACGAGTTGTTCGGCGACCGCCTTCGAGTAGCGGGGCCGGCCGGTGTCGTCCAGCGCGGCGCAGCCCAGCAGCCGGCAGCCCTCCCCGACCAGCGACCGGGTCTCGGCGAGCAGCCCGCCCAGCGGGTAGCCCTCCTCGAAGTCGCTGACCACGACGACCATGGTCCGGGACGGCACGGTGACCAGCCCGCGGGCGTACCGCAGACCGGCCGCGATGTGCGTGCCGCCGCCGACCCGGACCTCCAGCAGCAGGCCCAGCGGGTCCTCGACCCGGCCGCTCAGGTCGACCACCTCGGTGGAGAACGCGACGAAGTGCGTGGTCAGCGACGGCACCCCGGCCAGGATCGAGGCCGTCAGCGCCGCCCAGACGGTGGACGCCTCCATCGAGCCGGAGACGTCGACCACCAGGACCAGCCGCCAGTCGTTGGCCTTGGCCGCCCTGGTCCGGAACACCGGGCGCTCCGGCACGATCAGCGTCCCCCCGTCCGGCCCCGGCCGGGCGGTGGCCAGGTTGGCCCGGATGGTGCGGTCCAGGTCGAGCCGCCCGCCCGGACGGCGGCTGGGCCGGGGCAGCGTGATCCCGGTCAGCGCGGGCCGCAGCCTGGTCGCCAACTCCTTCGCCAGCTCGTCCACCAGCCGCTTCACCAGCGGGCGCAGCGCGGCCACCCGCGACTCCGGCAGCCCGCCGGCGTGCTGCAGCACGGTGCGCAGCAGGTCCACGGACGGACGGACCGCCTCCGGGTCGACGGCCTGCAGGACGTCGGTGCGGCCGTGCGCGACAGCCGCCGCCAGCACCTCCTCCCGCACCCCCGGCCCGAACAGCGCCGCCAACTCCTCCGACCACTCCCGCACCCCGGGGAACGGCGCCTCCCGCCCGCCCCTTCCGCCGCCGTCCAGCCCCGGCCCGGAGCCCTCGCCCCGCCCCGACCCGTACAACTCGTCCAGCGCAGCCGCCAACCGCCCGGCCCGCCCGCCCCGCTCCCCACCGGCCCGCCCGAGCACCAACCGCCAACGCTCCCCGGGAGCAATTCCGTTGGGCGCAGCCTCCGGCAACAGGGAGCCCGTGGACGACAGTTGACGCCCAGCCGGCCCCACCCCTCCACGCCCGGCCACCTGCGGCTCCGCCGGATCGGCCTCTCCCGCACCGCCCGCCGCCTGCGGCAGCAACTCCTGCTCCGCCAACGCCAGACCGGTCTTGTCCCCCTCCTCGCCGCCCGCAGCCTGCGGCAGCAACCCCCGCACCACCAGCGCCCGGCGGGCCGCCAGCTCGGCCTCTGCCTCTTCTTCCTCTCCGTCCATCGCCTGCGGCAGCAATCCCCGCTCCGCCAACGCCAGACCGGTCTTGCCCCCTTCCTCGCCGCCCGCAGCCTGCGGCAGCAACCCCCGCACCAGCAGCGCCCGGCGGGCCGCCAGCTCGGCCTCTGCCTCTTCTTCCTCTCCGTCCATCGCCTGCGGCAGCAATCCCCGCTCCGCCAACGCCAGACCGGTCTTGTCCCCCTCCCCTCCACCCGCAGCCTGCGGCAGCAACCCCCGCACCAGCAGCGCCCGGCGGGCCGCCAGCTCGGCCTCTGCCTCTTCTTCCTCTCCGTCCATCGCCTGCGGCA
>NZ_JBIUTD010000001.1:734392-901918 GCF_044741705.1 Kitasatospora sp. NPDC088134
GCAGCAACCCCCGCTCCGCCAACGCCAGACCGGTCTTGTCCCCTTCCTCGCCGCCCGCAGCCTGCGGCAGCAACCCCCGCGCCACCAACGCCCGGCGGGCCGCCAGGTCGGCCCGGGCCAAGGTGGCGAGGGTGGTGGGGGCGAGGTCGGCGGGGAGGGTGTCGACGTGGGTGCCGAGGCGTTCCTCGACGACGGCGAGGAGGCGGTCGCGGGCGGCGGGGCTGAGGGTGTCGAAGCCGCCGCGGAGGGCGGGCAGGCGGGACAGGAAGGCGTCGTCCGGGAGTTCGGTGATCCGGGCGAGCAGGGGGTCGAGCGCGGCCGGGGCCGCGCCGAGCAGGCCCTCGGCGGCGGTCAGCAGGCCGGTCAGGGCCCGGCCGAGCGCGGTCCGGCCCGCCGGGGAGGCGGCCGTGTCGACCCAGGAGACGACCCGTTCGCCGAAGGCGCCCGGCGGTTGGTGGCCGAGCAGCACCCGGGCCGCCCCGGCCGCGCCGCGGACCAGCGGGGAGCCGTCGTCGGCGAGGCGGCGCAGCGTGCTGCCGAGCCGGAGCCCGCCCTCGGGGTCGGCCCGGCGGGCGAACTCGACCAGGGCGCGGGCGTCGGCGGGGTCGTCGGAGCCGGTCAGGCCCTCCAGTCCGCGGACGGCGGCGGCGGTGAGCAGGCCGACCGTCCCGGCGGCCGGTCCGCGCAGCGGGGCGAGCGTCTCCGCGGCGGCCGGGTGGGCGGTCGTCAGCCGGTCCAACAGGGCGAGGCCGTCGAGGAGTTCGGGGAGCGTCGCGCTCGCGGGCAGTTCCTCGGCGAGCTGGTCGAGCCGGGTCCGGGCCAGGCCGGGCAGGGCGCAGTCCGCGGCGGCGGCCAGGCCGTCGAGGACCTGCCGGGCGGTCGGACCGCCGTCGGCCTGCTCGCGGCGCAGCCGTTCCCGGAGCGTGCCCTCGGCGGCCTGGGCCGCCGTCACGCCGCGCAGGCCCGCGACGGTGAGCATGGCGGCGGTGGCGGGCGTCCAGCGGACCCGCCAGCGCGAGCCGAGCGCCTCGGTGCCGCCCGCGCCGGTGACGGCCACCGGTTCGCCGTAGGGGACGCCGCAGACCTCCAGGCGGCGCAGCAGCAGTTCGCGGCGGGCGTCGAGGGGGGTGCGGAGCGGGTCGAGCCGCAGGTCCCGGGGGGCGGGTTCGGCGGTGTCGGCGGGGCCGGGCAGGCCGAGTGCGGCGAGTTGCGCCTCGACGGCGGGGCCGAGGCCGGTGCGCGGCGCGGCGGGGGTGGGGCGGCCGGTCCGGGTGCCGACCAGCACCTGTTCGAGGGCGCGGGCGACGGCCCGGCCCCGGCCCAGCGGTTCGCCCTGCGCGAGGACCGTCTGCACGGCCTCGATCAGTTCGCCGCGCCCGGGCGCGGGCAGTCCGCGCAGCCGGGCCAGGTCGCCGGCCAGCCGGACGATCTCCCGCCCGTCGGCGGGCCCGGCGGGGTGGCCCTGCGCGCGCAGCGCCTCGCAGATCCGCACCGCGGCCCGGGTCGTCTCCTCGGCCAGCCGCTCCGGGTCGCCCCCGGCCGCGAGTACGGCGTGCTGCCACTCGGGGTCCCGGATGCCGGCGGGGTATCCGGACCGGGCGTCGAGCAGCGGGTAGGTGTACGGGATCAGCGAGACGACGGCGCCATCGACTGACGGGTCGTCAACTCCCTTTTCGGCGAAGGGTTCTTCCGGAAGTTCCCCGGCGGCGTCCGGCAGCAGCGCCGGGGCGTGGAAGGCGCCGACGACGGCGGTGACGCGGCGGCCGCCCACCACCTCCGCCCGGATGCGGGCCCGCATCCAGGCTTCGCGGCGCAGGTCGTACGGGTCGACGGCCGCCGTGTCGTGGCGCAGCGCCCAGCCGACCAGGAGGGCGGCGCGGCGGACGGCCTCGGGGGTGCAGCCGGGGGCGGGGGCCTCGACCAGGCGGTCCCACAGGTCCTCGTCCGGGCGGCCCGTCAGTCGGCGGCGCAGCGCCTCCGCGAGGCCGGCCCGGTCGCCGCCGCCGTCCCGGCCCGCGCCGCCGCGTTCGCCGAGCGGCAGGTCGCAGGCCACGGCGGGGACGCCGTGCGCCGCGGCCCAGCGCAGGGCGGCGAGTTCCGGGGAGAAGTCCGCGAAGGGGTAGAACGCGGGGGTGGCGCCCTCCGCCCCGGTGGCGGCGGCGAGGGCCACCGGGGCGACGGTCGCGGGGGCGGCGAGCAGGTCCAGCCAGGGCTGGAACTCGGCGGGCAGTTCGACCAGCAGGACGTCCGGCCGGGCCGCGGCGAGCAGCGCGGGCAGTACGGCGGTGATCGACGGCGCGTGGTGGCGGACGCCGATCAGGTACGGCCCGGGCCGGTCGGTGCCGGAGCCGGCCAGCGCGTCCGCCTGCTCGGCGGGAACGGGAGCGTGCACGGTGGGGTCAGTCCCCCAGTTCCGGGCGCAGGTCCCAGAGGGTGCGCCAGGTCGCGGAGCCCTGCTCGGCGCGGCGGCGGACCGCGCCGTCCCAGTAGCCGAGCAGCCGGGCCGCGTCGGCGGGGTCGTCCTTGCGGACCACGCCGACGAGTTGGCCGGGGAGGCGGCCGAGGACGTCGCCGTCGGCGTCCAGGTAGGCGGCGGTGACGCCGAGCGCGGTGGCGACCGAGACGGCCTCGGCGGTGCTCATCACGGTGGACGGGCGCTCGACGTCCCAGCCCTCGACGGAGCGGCCGGTGCGCAGGTCGCGGAAGGCGGTGACCAGGGCCTCCAGCACGGCGTCGTCGACGGCGTAGGGCGCGCCGGCCCGGGCGACGGCGGCCGTGGACTGGCGGCGGACCAGGTCGATCTCGGCGGCCAGGTCGCCGATCGGGCCGACCGTCTCGAAGTTGAAGCGCCGCTTGAGGGCGGCGGACATCTCGGAGACGCCCTTGTCGCGCAGGTTGGCGGTGGCGATCAGGGTGAAGCCGGGGGCGGCGTGCTGCTGGGCGTCGGGGGTGCCGGCGAGTTCGGGGACGGCGATCCGGCGCTCGGAGAGCAGCGAGACCAGGGCGTCCTGGACCTCGGGCAGGCAGCGGGTGACCTCCTCGACCCGGGCGACCGCGCCGGTGGTCATCGCGGTGAGCACCGGCGAGGGCACCAGGGCTTCCCGGCTGGGGCCCTTGGCCAGCAGCAGGGCGTAGTTCCAGCCGTACTTGAGCTGGTCCTCGGTGGTGCCGGCGGTGCCCTGGACGGTGAGCGCGCTGGTGCCGCAGACGGCGGCGGCGAGCAGTTCGGAGAGCATCGACTTGGCGGTGCCGGGCTCGCCGACCAGCAGCAGGCCGCGCTCCCCGGCCAGGGTGACCACGCAGCGTTCCACCAGGGCGCGTTCGCCGACGAACTTGCGCTCCACGGCCATCGACTTCCGGCCGTGCTTGAGCTTCTCGCCGTCGCTGCCGAGCACGAAGGTGATCACGGCGCGCGGGGTGAGTCGCCAGCCGGGCGGGCGCGGGCCGCTGTCGTGGGCGGCCAGGAACTCCAGCTCGGCCGCGTACCTGTCCTCCGGCGGCACGATCTGCCGGTCGGGCGCGGGGGCGGTGCTCATGCCTGGTCCTCACTGTTCCACGGAGACGTCGACTGGGCGGTTCGGGGGCTCAACTGCGCTTCCTCCCCCGGGTGTTGGTGACGAGCTGCTCGTAGCCGGGGCGGTCGCCGGCGGTGATCCGGCGCCAGGCGCGGGCGAACAGTTCGGGGGCGGCGACCGGTGGCAGGACCAGCCGGCCGGCCGGGATCTCGTACAGGCCGGCCTTCCAGACCTCGACGGGCAGGGCGGGGGCCTTGGCCTCCTGCCAGCCGCCGGGCAGGAAGAGGCTGCGGCCGGCCCGGGACCGCTTGGCCTCCAGCACCAGGTCGGTCGCGGCGAGTTCGGCCCGGGCCCGCTTGGTGCGGGCGGGCTTCCAGCCGGTCCAGCGGACGGTGTTGCGGTCGGTCGGGTCGGGCAGCGCGAGCAGTTGCAGGTACAGGGCGGCGGCGTCCGGGCCGAGGCCGGTGGCGGCGGCCACCTCGGCGACCAGCTCGGGTGCGCTGCGCTGCGGGTCCTGCGGCCAGCCGACCGGTTCGTCGGCCGAACTGCCGTGCGTCACCAGGGCGTTCAGGTCCTCGCCGAGCAGGGCGCGGAGCGCGTCCAGGTCGTCGCGGCCGTAGTGCTGGACGGCCAGGCCGGCCAGCAGGTCGAGCAGCGGGTCGTCGGCCCCGGTGAGCGCGGCCGGGCGCAGGTACGCCCGCTCGCCGTACGGGTGCGGGGCGAGCACGACCGCCTCCCCGCACTCCACCAGCTGCTCGCTGCGCACGGCGCCCTGCTCCGGCAGGCCGAAGTGGGCGCGCAGCACGTCGGGAAGGGTGCGGTCGCGGACGCTGGAGTAGGCGCCGAGGTCGAGCAGCAGGCCGGGGTCGGCGATCCGGGCCCGGACGGCGGCCAGGGCCGGGGGCAGCAGCGGGCGCAGCTCCGAGCCGTACGGCAGGTGGTGGGCCAGCCAGCGGAGCGCCTGGACGGCGCCGGACAGGGTGCGGGCGTTGGGCAGCGCCCGCGGGTCGTCGGCGGCGAGTCCGAGCCCGGAGGCGGTGGTGCGGACCCGCTGCACGGTGGTGCGGGCCAGCCAGGGGGTGGCGGCCGGGTTCAGCAGGTCCTCGATCGTGGCGATCTCGGCGCCGTTGACGGTGGCCTGGGCCTCGTCGGGCAGCGTGACCAGGCGGCCGCGGCGGGCAATCCAGCATGCGGCGGCGGCGTCCGTGTCGAGGCCGCCGGTCCACAGGTCGGCGGGGTCGGCGGGCAGCAGCGCGGCCTGGACGGCGTCCAGGTCGGCGCGGTGCAGCGACTGCAGCCAGCGCCGGGCCGGGTCGACCTGGGCGTTCTTCAGGCCGTACTCGGCGAGCCGCTCGGTGGGGATCGGGTCGCCGTAGCGCCGGACCCGGCCGGGGGGCGCGGCGATCAGCAGGGTGGCGCGGGCCAGGCCGATGCCGGTGGCGGCGTCGAAGGCGGCGGCCTGCTCGGGCCGCCACGCCACCGGGCCGTGGGCGCGCAGCAGTTCGGCGAACCGGGCGATCCAGGCGGCGGGCAGCTCGTCGCGGACCCGGCGCTCCTGGACGACGGTGAAGTGCCCGACCGGGCCGAACACGCCGGACGGGTCGTGGTCGACGGCCTCCCACTGCAGTTCCTCGCCGTAGCGGCGGCAGGCCAGCACCACCACGGTGCGGTCACCCCGGCGCAGCACCTGGCCGATCCGGGCGGTCGATCCGCGCCGGTCGCCCTGCTCGCCGAGGGTGACCTGACGGAACGTCGGGCCGCGGTCGGCGAACGGGCCGGAGGTGAGTTCGGCCAGCATCAGCAGCAGCGCGGCGCGGGCCTTGTCGTCGGTGAGCGGCGAGGCCGCGGCGAGCACCAGGGCGACGGTGCGGCCGAGCAGCGGCGCCCAGCCGTAGTGGTCGCCGCCGCCGAGCAGCTTCAGCCGCAGGCCCTCGCCGTCGCGCTCGCCGGGGGGCGCGAGCGGCACCGACCCGGAGGTCCAGTCGGCGGGCCGCTCGGCCGGTTCGGTGGCCAGCAGGTCGGCGACCGTCCGCAGGTTGCCGAGCACGTACCAGCGGTCGGTGGGGTTCTTCCAGGTGCGGAAGCCGTCGACGTCGCCGAAGGCCTCCTTGAGCGCCTCGTCCAGCTCGCCGTCCCGGCCGTGCTCGGGCCGGTACGCGGGGGCCTCGGCGGGCCGTTCGGCGGCGGCCCCGGACCCGGGCTCGGGCTTCGGCTTGGGCAGCGGCACGAAGCGGGCGGCCTGGGTCGCGGTCTCGGTGGCCATCCGGACCAGGCCCGCGACGCCGGCCAGCAGCCGCGGGTCGGTGAGGCCGGGCAGCAGGTCGGCGGTCGCGGTGAGCGGGACGGCCGTGGCGGCGGAGGTCTGGGCGACCTGCCGGACGGTGCCCTGGATCAGCAGCCGTTCGGGGCGGCGCGGCTGCTCGACCTCGGGGGCGTCCACCGGCCAGCCCGCCTCGATCAGCTCGAAGGCCTGCCGGTCCGTCAGGTCGCGCAGCAGCTTCGAGCCGGCCTCGTCGCGGGGGCGCAGCGCGTGCCAGAACTCCAGCGGCGGCACCAGGGCCGTTCCGGCGGCGTCCAGCCGGCCGGGGGCGAGGACGGTGACGCCGGACAGCACGTCGCCGGGGCGGCCGTCGCCGTCCGGGTCGATCAGGTCGAGGGCCCGGGTGGTCTCGGCCAGCACGGGGGCGGGGTCGCCGGGCAGGGTGAGCCGGCCGACCGGGACGTACCGGGGCAGGCCGTCCCAGGAGAGTTCGGCCCGGCGGCCGTCGACGCCGCGGAAGACCGTCCGGCCGCCGTCGGAGCGGACCGCGCCGCCCAGCACGGTGCCGTCGGTGCCGAGCGGGGTGTGCTCCAACCCGGGCTGCAGCGGCAGCAGTCGGGAGCGCTCGGGGCGCAGCGTGCCGCTGCCGCCGTCGGCGGCGAACAGCGGCGGGACGGACGTCCGACCGCGCTGGCCGCTCTGCGGGTCGTACTCGGCGAGGACGGGCCGGCCGTTGCTGTACCGGAGCACCCAGTGGCCGGTGCCGTCGCCGTACACGTCCTGCTCATCGGGCATCGCGGTGTCGCCGGCGTGCAGCACCCGGCCGCCGGTGGCGCGGCCGCCGCCGGGCAGCGGCAGCGAGAGCGGGTTGAGGCTGTGCGCGCCGTAGTAGGCGGAGACGATCCGCTCGCCGGTCAGGGTGAACGGCCGGTCGGGGCGGCCGGACCAGTAGGCGCGCTGCTCGTTGTCCTCGATCCAGGCGACCAGCAGTTCGCCGTCGACGTAGCGCAGCCGGGGGCGGTGCCAGCGCGACAGGCCGGCGGGGACCCGCAGGTCGTGCTCCAGCAGGACGCCCTCGGGGCCGACCACGACGGCCCTGTCGTGCCGGACCAGGACCAGGTTCGGCCAGGCGTTCTCGACCTGGAGGTCCTTGAGGTCGACCCGGCCGGGGGCGCCGGCGCCGCCGTTGTGGCCGAGCCGGCGCAGGCCCTCCTCCAGGGCGGGCCAGCCGAGTTCGTCCAGGATGCCGGCGCGCAGCGTGCGGCCGAGCCGGGCGGCGACGTCGAGGCCGGCGATCCGGGCGGCGGCGGCCGGGTTGGCGAACGCCATGGCGCGGCGGAAGTTGCCGAGGCCGGTCAGCAGGCGGTGCAGGCCGGCCAGGCCGCGGGTGGCCTCCAGCTCCTCGGCCCAGTTGTCCGCCCATTCGACGAACAGCTCGTGCAGTGCCGGGAGTTCGCCGCCGAGCACGGTGAGGCGCTGCGGGTCGGAGCCGCCCCAGACGGGGGCGACGGCCTGCCGCAGGGCGGGGCGGAACCGGGGGTCGGCGGCGACCGCGGCGAGGTCGCGGCGGCCGGGGCGCTGCTCGGCCAGCCAGGGGGCGAGCGGGAAGGACAGGCCGGACGGCGGGTCGGCGACCGGGACGTCCGCGGCGAGCAGCAGGTCGAGCAGGTCCAGCGCGGTCGGGTGGTTCTGCTGGAGCTCCACCGGGACGGCGTCGGCGCGCAGCCGCTCGACCATCCGGGCGGCGAGTTCCACCGTGGCGGCGCAGGCGGCGCGGGCCCGCCAGCCCCGGTTCAGGTGCGCCGTCCAGCGCTGCAGCCAGCGCGCGACGGGCTCCGCGCCGTCCTCCCGGGGGCCGGTCAGCAGGTCCTCGGCGCCGCTGTCGCGCAGGATGCCCAGCCACTCCTCGTCGACGGCGGCGTTGTCCTTCGCCCCGGACGGGTCGGGCAGGATCTCCAGCAGCCGGGCCCGGACGGCCGCGTCCTGCCGGGCCGCCTCGACCAGCGGGGCGCGCCAGGACTTCCAGACCGCGGACGGGGTGCGGCCGACCGCGGAGGAGGACAGCAGCTCGGCGATCAGCGCCCGCTCCTGCTCGCGCTGGTCCAGCCCGGCGGCGCGGATCAGCGACCGGGCGTCCTCGGCGATGCCCGCGTACGGGGCCATGCCGGCCGCCGAGCGCTCGGTGCACAGCTGGCGGAAGCGCTGCCAGGCGGTCAGCGCGTCCGAGCGGGCGGCGAGCTCCTTGACGTACTGGCGCAGCGCCTTGACGGTGAGGGCGCCGCCGAGCGCGAACTCCAGGAAGACGGCGCGCAGCCGCTCCTCGTCGACGGCCAGGCCGTGGGTGCGCTCGGCCTCGCGGGCCTTGCCGAAGAAGGTGGCGGCGTAGGTCTGGTTGCCCTGCTCCAGGAAGATCCGGCCGACCTGCTCGCAGTAGGTGGGCAGGAAGTGCGGGACGGCCCGGCCGAGGCGGACGGCCAGCTCGTCGAAGCCGTCCTTGGCGTTGCCGGGCTTGGACTTGACCTGGCGGGTCAGCCGCTCCATCTCCTTGACCACGGCCAGTGCGTGGTGCCCGTTGGCCGGGTCGTGGACCAGGGCCCAGGCCGGGAAGCCCAGTGCCTCCTGGCGGACCTGGCCGACCTCGACCGGGGCGGCGGCGGACTCCAGGCCGAGGAACTCGACGGCGAGGTCCTCGGCGGCGCCCAGCGCGCCGGGGACCAGCCGGACCACGGTGCGGCCGTCCAGCGCGGGGTGGCGGTAGCTGCGGGCGGTGAGCGCGTCCGCGGTGCTGTCGGCGCCCTCGACCGGGGCCAGCGTGCCGACGGGCAGCACCGCCCCGGCGTCCAGCAGCCGTTCGGCGTGCTCCTGCTCCTGCCCCTGCGCGGCGGTGGCGTGCTGCCCGCTCATGCCGACTCCTCCCCTTCGATCGTGCGGCCGGCGTACAGTGCGGCGGCCATCCGCATGCCCTCGGACCAGGCCACCGGGCCGACCTCGCCGAGCGGCAGCGTCCGGCCGTCCGCGGCGGTCCAGCCGAGCGCCCCGGTCTCGCACTCGTCGTACTCGTAGTAGTCGCCCACCCAGAGGCGGGCCTCCAGCGTCCGGCCGTCCTCGACCAGCGGGACGGTCGCGTAGCCGCCGCGCACCCGGTAGCCCGACCGGGCGCAGCGGCCCAGCAGTTCGCGCAGTTCCTTGTAGCGGCCGCCGGCGAAGGTCTCCACCCGGACGGCCTTCGGGTCGGTGTCGGCGGGGCGGTGCCAGACCTCCCGGTGCAGCTGGCCGAGCCGCTGTTCGACGCCCAACTCGGCGGCGAACTCCCGCAGTTCCTCCAGGTCCTCCAGCAGGACGGGGTGCGGGAGGCGGATCTCGGGGTCGGTGAGGCGGACGGTGTCGCCGTCCAGGTCGACCACGCCGAGGCCGCGCTCCGGGTCGGCGTCGCGCAGGAAGCCGGCGACCGCGCCGTCGGCGCCGGTCACCACCAGGTCGCGCAGCACCGAGCGCCAGGCCTCGTCGGGCCACACCGCGGTGATCACCGCGGCCGGCACCGGCAGCGAGCGGACCATCCAGCGCTCCGCGTCCAGCAGGCACTGGCGCTCGTGCGCCTCCAGCCACTCGGCGAGCTGCCGCAGCCCCACCACCACCGGGTCGTCCTTCAGCTTCGGCGGCACCCCCTTCAACCGCCGCCCGGCCGCGTTCCTGCACGCGACCTTCCCGTCCGCCTCCAGCGCGACCTCGTAGTCGCCCGCTGCCAGCCACCCCACGACGGTGCCCTCCCACGTGCCGTTCCCGATCGGACCAGCAACGTATCGGCCACCCCCGACAACCCGGCACCCACCCCCACCACCCCGGAACCGGGGCCTCCGCTCAGACCGCCGTTTCCCTCCCCCCGCGGGAGAGCGCCCGCAGGGCGTACAGGCCGCCGGCCAGCACCAGCAGGCCCGCGGCCAGGTACAGCGTGTCGATCCGCCCGAACCGCACGCCGAGGACCTGCCGGTGGAAGCCGGCCATCACGGTGCCGGCCAGGAAGCCGGAGGCTGTCACGCCGACCAGTTCGGCCAGCCGCTGGAGGGGGGTGAACACCGCCATCACCCGGCCCAGGTAGGCGCTCGGCGCGGCGTCCAGCACGATCGGGCCGAACGCCGTGTTCAGCGCGCCGAGCGGGGCCCCGGCGAGCACCAGCACCGCGGCCGCGACCGGCAGCGAGGAGGCCCGCGAGTACACCACGACCGCGGCGCCCGCCAGCACCAGGCCGCCCGCGAACACCCGGTGCGGGCCGAACCGGGCGCACAGCCGCCCCGCCCACAGCGCCCCGGCCAGCGTCCCCACGCTCAGCGACATGCCCAGCACGCCGTACCAGCTCGCGGGGGCGCCCAGGTTCTCGGGGACGAAGAACACCCCGAGCGCGCCGAGCGTCCCCGAGCCGACGGTGACCAGCAGGACCGACACCAGCGCGGCCCGCAGCACCGGGGTGGCCCGGAAGAACCGCAGGCCGGCGCCGAACTCCCGGCGGAATCCCGGCGCTTCGCCCCCGGCCGGGAGCGCGGACGGCACCCGGACCCGGCCGATCGCCAGCGCCGAGACGGCGAAGGTGAGCGCGTCGAGCACCAGTGCCCAGCCCGGCCCGACGGTGAACAGCAGCGGCGCCGCCAGCGGCGGCCCCACCAGCGCGGCGCACCCCAGCGTGGCCTGCCCGACGGCCGCGGCCCGGGCCCGGTCCCCGGCCTCGGGCACCACGTCCCCGAGGTAGGCGAAACGGGCCGGGTTGAAGAACTGGGCCCCGGCCGTGACCAGCGCCACCAGCGCCAGCAGCGCGCCCAACAGCAGGCCGCGCGGCACCCGCTCGACCGGCAGGAAAGCGAGCAGCGCCAGCCCGCCGACCAGCAGGCCCCGCACGGTATCGGTCACCAGCATCGTCCGCCGCCGGTCCCACCGGTCCACGAACACCCCGGCGACCGGCCCCACCAGGAAAGTCACGGCCGCGACCGTCGCCAGCACGGCGGCCACCGCCACCGGGGCGAGCCGGTCCCCGGCGAACAGCACGGTGCCGACCCACAGCACCACCGTCGTGTCGAACACGTGGTCACCGACCAGCGACACCGCCTGCCCCGCCCACAACCGGGTGTAGTCACGGTTGATCACCACCCACCGCACACGCCCCCGCGCCACCGCACATCCCCCCGCCCCGATCGGCCGCACCCCACCAAATCGGCCACGATCCAACCCCGTTGGCTGCTCCCGCGCAACCGGGCGGCCCACCGTCCGGGCCTACTGCTCCCGGCTCAGAGCGCGGAAGCTCTCCAGCGCCTCCAGCAGGCGGCGGGCCTCCGGGTGGGCGGCGGGCGGCAGCGGGGCGAGCAGTTCGCGGACCGTGACAGGCTCGGGGTCGGCCAATCCACCGAGCAACAGCCCGAGTTGACTGTGCGTCAGTTCGCTGCGCAGCAGGTGCCCGTTGGCGGCGCACAGCAGCGCCCCGTCGACCGGCTCGTACAGCACTCCGGTGCGGCCCCGGACCGCCGTGGTGTCGTCCAGCGGGCGCGGCGCGTCCGGTGGCGGGACGGGGCAGAGCCCGGCCGCGCTCCAGGTGCGGAGGGCCAGCGCGGCGACCCGTTCCCACATCAACTCCGGTTCGCCGTAGGATCGGAAGACCCGCAGGGTCTGTTCCAGCGCCTCGGGGAGCGCCCCGTCCGCGGGCAGGGCGGGCACCGAGAGCGGGGCGGTGGCGGCGGGCAGCCGCACCAGCGCGGCGTCCGGGTCGACCATCGCGTCCGGGTCCCGGCCCAGCAGCAGGTCGTCGACGTCGTAGACCGCGCGGTGCGCCTCGCGCGGCACGCCGACGTTGACGCTGGTCGCGGCCCCGCCGTCGACGCTCTCGCCGACGTGGTAGTAGCGCGCGGGCCAGTACAGCAGGTCGCCGGGCTCCGGCTCGGCGGTGAACGAGGCGTCCAGGTAAGGGCGGTAGTCGAGTTTGGTGGTCACCGGCTCGGTCCACGGGCAGTCCCGCCAGAACCGCATCCGCTTGCGGCCCGCCAGCGCGAACAGGAAGGTGGCGAAGCGGTCCCGGTGGACGCCGACGGGAGTGTGCTCGTAGTTGCCGTGGAAGAGCGTGGTGATCGCCCCCGACACCGGCAGCCCGGTGCGCTCCCACAGCGGGGCGAAGAACGCCCGCTGGCGCTCCCACTGCCCGACATGGAAGGCGTGGAAGGCGTGCACCACCAGCGCGTACCGCCGCTCCGCCGAGAAGGCCGCCAACTCGCCCTCCAGGCGCCGCCGGTAGCCGTCGAAGCCGCCGTCCGCCGGGCGCGGGAACCAGTCCGCGGGCTCGGACTGCTGGAACCGCCCGACCGCGAACTGGGCGTTCGGCGGCATCAGGTACGGCCCGGGCGGCCGGGTGCCGAGCGCAGTGGCGGCGAAGACCTCGCCCGCCTCGAACGGCGCCGGGGCCACCGCCTTGATCAGCACCGGCCGCCGGTCCCAGTAGCGCGCGGTGAACTCGTCCCAGTCCAGCGGCCCTTCGACCACCGCCAGCTCGTCGTCCATGGGTACCGTGCCGCTCATCCGTCCACCCTCCCGCCGTCGACCGCTCCCCCACCGTCGACCGGGCCGACCGTGCCACCGCCCTCGACCACCAGGTCGACCGCCCGCAGGCGGTGGAGCTTGCCCAGCAGCGCGAGGACGGCGGCGTTGCGCTCGTCCGCGCCCACCGCCCGGCACAGTTCACCGACCGTCAACTCTCTTCCCAGCCACAGCTGTTGGGCGATCTTTTCACCGGCCGCCCCGCCGACCGGGAAGGCGGTCCCGGCCACCGCCCAGAGCCGGCGGCCGGGGCCGTCCGGCAGCCGGAGCACCGGGCGCACCACCCGCAGCAACTGCCCCGGCACGAGCGGGACTTCGGCCCGGGGCTCGGGGGCGGGCTCCAACCCGGCCGAGGAGCACCACGCCGCCCACCGGGTGCGCAGCGCGGCGGGCAGTTCCGGCCCGCCGGCCGCCGCCCGGGCCGCCTCGCCGACGGCGAGCAGGGCGGCGGGCAGTCCGACGGGGGCGCCGACGGTCGGGGGGTAGGGCAGGCCGGGCACCGCACCGTCGTACTGCAGGCGGTCCCGGACGCCCTCGGCCAGCAGGTTCTTGACCGCCCCGGTGGCCAGGCGCTGCGCCCGCGGGACGGAGATCCGCAGCGTCACGCAGCCGTCGAGGTGCCGCTCGCGCCAGCGGGAGCCCTCCGGCCAGTACAGCAGCTCACCGGCGGCGGCCCGCAGGACGCGCAACCCGCCGTCCTCCTCCCGCAGTTCGGCCTCCAGGACGCCGGCCGCCACCCAGGTCAGCACCGCGTGCTCGGCGGGGACGGCCAGGCCCCGGACCCGGGTGAACCCGTCGCCCTCGGTCAGCTCGGCCTCCACCGGCAGGCAGGGCAGGCCGACCCGCTCCCACAGCGCGGCGAGCGCATCCCGGACGGCCCACCACAGCGCGGGGTCGGTGTGCAGGGGCTGACGGACGCTCAGCAGGAACCCGGCGTCCGGCCCGCTGCCGGGCGGCTCGGCGCGCAGCCGGTCCCGGTAGGCGGCCGGGGACGGGTCGTCCGCGTCGGGCAGCAGCCGCCCCGGCGCCCCCAGCCAGCCGAGCGGGGTGTGGAAGCGGACCTGCGGCAGGGTCCGGAACACCGTCCCGGCCCGGAACGGCCCGCAGGCGGCGACGACCGTGCGGTGCAGGTGCGCCGGACCCGCCGGGGCGGGCGCCGGAAGCAGGGCCGGCTCCTTCCCCCAGGCGGCGGCGAGGAGTTCGGTCCAGTCGGTCGTGATCACGCCGGCGCTCCTTCGTGCTCGAATACCGGCCCGGGCCCGCCACTGTCCCCGCCCCCGGACCCGCCCGCGCTTCCGCCCCGGCTTCCGACCCCGCCCCCGGACCTGTCCGCGCTTCCGCCCCCGTTGCCGCCCCCTTGCGCCGGGTACTTCTCCGCGAGCAGGGCGGCGTAGGCGGCGAGCGGGCCGAGGCCGACGGCCGCCCGGCGCTCGTCCACCCGGTCCGGATCCTCGATCGGGCAGGGCCGCAGCGCGCCGTCCGGGCCTCGCTCGAACTTCGTGCCGTACAGCTGCGGGCGGCCCTCGTCCCGGCGCAGTGCGTCGGTCAGGTAGGCGACGTCGCGCCGGGGGGTGTAGCCGCGTTCGGCCGCGGCCTCGATCAGGGCCAGGCAGGCGTACCGGAACGCGAGGTCGCCGGTGCGGTGCTGGAGCAGCGCGACCGCCGCCGCGGCGGCCTCCGCGCCGACCAGGGCCCGGCCGGGCCAGCCGTGTTCGGCGACCACGCCGCGCAGCCAGGCGATCCCGGTGCCGGTCAGCCGGTCGAGCTTGGCCTCCAACCCGGTGTCGGTGAAACCCCCGGCGGCCCAGGGGCCGCGCAGCGAGGCGTCGATCCGGTCCAGACGCAGCAGCCGTTCCCGAACCGCCTCGATGCCCCGGGTCGTTGGTTCGGCGTCCCCCCGGACCGACGGATCGGCGTCACCCCGGACCGACGGCTCGACGCCGCCCCGGACCGTCTGCCCGTCGGCGTCGCCCAGCGCGTCGACGCTCAGCCGCAGCCGTGCCTCGTCCCAGCGGTAGGTGATCCGGCGGGCCGCCCCCGGCCAGTCGAAGGACACCTCGCCCTCGCGCGGGCCGCGCCACCCGATCCGTACCCCGGCCCCGGGCTCGTGCCGGACGCCCGGCCCCGGCCCGAGGTCGCCGTGCACGTGCTCGACGGCGTCGCGCAGGGCGATGCCGAGGCGGGCGAGGTCCAGCTTCCGGCCTTCGCGGACGGCGGCGACCGGCGGCCAGGGGCGGTCGGGGCCCCAGTCCGGGGCGTCGGCCGGGACGGTGCGCAGTTCGCGGCCGGGCCGGGTCCGGACCGCGAGCAGCGGGCCGCCGTCGGCGGTGCGGAGGAAGTAGGGGACGTCACCACGCGCGATCTGTTCCAACTCACTCTCGGTGAACGGGACTTCACTGCCACGGGCGTACTCGGCCGTCGGGCGGGCGATCACCCGCACCAGGTGGTCGGGGGCGCGTTCCCCGAGGAAGTCGGCGATCCGGGCGCGGTGACGGCAGATCAGCGTCCAGGCGTCGAACATGCCGCGCAGCATCGACGGCAGGTGGGGGCCGTAGCCGGTGCGGCCGTCGGTGTCGCCGACCACCGTGCGGGTCTCGGTCCGGGTCAGCGACCGGGTGCGCCGCTCCAGCCGCAGCGAGCCGTCCCGCTGCGGGTGCCAGCACAGCGGGGGGCCGTCCAACTCGCACCAGCGGGCGGTGTTCTCCAGGCCGACGTGGTGCTGCGTGGAGACCGCCGGGTCGTGGAGCAGCCCGGTCTCGAACAGCCTTTCCAGGTCGGCGAAGTAGGCTTCCAGGTCGACCGGGAAGGGCAGCGGTTCGCCGTCCTCGGGGCGCCGGCCGATCAGCACGTTGCCGCCGATCAGGTCGGCGATGCCGAAGGCGAACGCGGCGGCGGCCAGCGATCCGGCGCGGTGCCAGTAGCGGGCCGCGGCGGCGGGGTCGAGGACGGCGCCGTGCAGGGTGAACCGGCCCTCGGCGCGCAGCACGCCCCGGGCGTCCGGCGGCCCGATCCACTCCTGCCAGGAGTAGCACGCCCGGTCGGGGCCGCTGCCCGGTCGGACCCGCAGCACCGGCAGCCGGACCGGGCCGGACGCCGGCGGCAGCGCGTTGAGCAGCGCGAACACCGAGTCCTCGGTGGCCAGGAAGAGGAGTTCGCCGGTGGCCGGGCGCGGCTTGTACGCGAGCCGGGTGCCGTCGGCGTACTCGACCCGCAGCACCCGCTGGCCGCCGTTGTGCGTCTCGTCGCCGTTCGCCCACAGGCCGGTGACCGGGCCGGCGGCGGGGCGGTCGCGGGCCAGCCGTTCCAGGAACCGGGTCAGGAAGTCCAGGTACTGGCCGGTCCGGTGGGCGGCGGAGGCGGCGGCCCGGTCGGGCGGCCCGTCCAGGCAGGCTTCCAGGGTCTCGGTCAGCAGCGGCCCGAACAGCTCGGCGTTCTCCGGCCCCACTACCCCGGGGCCGACCCCGGCCGCCCGCGTGCCGACCCGGTCGGACCACTCCCCGATCCGCTCCAGCACCTGGTGCAGCGGCGCCCAGCGGGCATCGGCCAGCGCGTCCGCCAGGGCCCGCGCATCGGCGGGACCGCCCAGCGTCCGCTCGACGGCGAGCGTCCCCTCCGGCCCCGGCCCGACCACCGGCGGAAACGCCCGGCCCGCCCCGCCCCGGGCCACCGCCGCCAGCAACCGACTTGTCCCGGACGGGAGTTCACCGCCTCGGACGGCGTCCCCGCGATCGCGCAGTTCCATTCAGCTCCCCACCCGGACGGTCGACGTCCGACGCCGCGCGGCCGGCCGGCACCGCGCGGCGTCGCACCCGGCACTAGAAACAGCAGTAGACGCGAACGCAGGACGACCCGTGCGGGGCGCTGTCCATCCTGGTCAGCCGGTGCTCCGGCACGTCCTGCTCCAGGTCGCCGATCACCAGGTCGAACTCCTCGTCCGCGACGAGGAGTTCACCCTGCGGTGCCTGCATGAGCGAAGTCTCCATCGGTGTCCCCTGACGGTAGAAACGGCACGACGACGGGCGGGCACCGCCCGATTCGGCGGCACCCGGCCCCAGTTCTCGAAGGGTGGTGCGGAAGAAGCGGCCGAGCGAGCGGCCGCGGAACGCGAACGCCTACTGCAGCACGCAGTAGAGGTGCAGACCGCAGGTCGTGGCACTCGGCACGTTCGCCGGCACGTCCTGCTCCAGGTCGCCGATCACGAGGTCGAACTCCTCGTCGGCGCTACGGGTGCCGCTCGGCGGCGCTTGCAGGGTAGGAGCTTCCACGGAGAGTCCTCCTGACAAGGATGCCCGGCAGCCCACCGCGACATCCGTCGACCGGGCGCCGTGCGATTGACCGAACCGGCCGCGACCCCCAGGGCCCCGACCGCCAGCAAGTCTTGCCCAGCCGAACCGGTTCGTCAACATAACTTCCGTACCAACACCAAGACTTGACCATCCGAACTGCAGTCGCAGCCGTTGCCGTAGCAGCGTTCTCATGCCCGACGACCGAGGCGTTGGACCCTGCGCGAACAGCCCGGCCCGTACCGAACCCGGGTCTCCAGACCACCGCCGATCCGCCAGGCGGTAGAATCGTTCCGCTGCGCACCTTCCCGGAGGGTACGAGGCTCAGGTCCCACGCGTCCTCAACAGGCTGCGATTGACGAATGGTTGTGCCCGTCAGGTGGTCATCATCTGACGTGAGCGTGGCTGCCCGGTAGGGCACCCCCTGCCATTCCGATCTCACTACCTAGGGATGGCCGCATGACCTCGGTCGAGTGCAAGCTCGCGCGTCGTGGAAGGATCCGCGAGATCCTGACCGACATCGCCGTCGGAGTCGTCTCCAACGTTCTGGTGACGGCGCTGACCTCGGTGGCGCACCTGCTCTTCTGACGCAGGTGGGTGGCGGGCCCGGCGAGCCCGCCACCTTCACCACGCCGTCGGTCAGAACAGCCGAAGGTCGTTCTTGGGCCTCTTCCGCCCCTTCTTCGGACGGGCGTGGTGCCGGGGCAAGCTCTCCCGGGTCGGCCGCAATCCATCGATCTGGGTCTCCCCGACCAAGTCCTTGAGGTAAGCCCGGGTCTCCTCGTCCGTGGAGTAGAGCACCACCGCCCGGCTGGCCCGCGTCATCAGCACGTGGTACGCGTGCCGAATCAGCCGGGCGAACTCCTCGTCGCTGACGCTTCCCGCCCTGACCTTCGGATCGAAGGACCCGGGAACACGCACCCGCTTCACACCCTCCGCCGACTTCCCTGTCTCCTTGCCCCGGCGAAACACCCACCGACCATCTCGGCGCACCATGTCATCGCCCATGATCACTCCGCACCAGTCCCATTCAAGACCTTGTGCGGTGTACACACATCCGATCTGGCCGATGCCCTTCTCGTGCACCGACCACCTGCTGCTGGGCGGGACTCCGTCCGCGCAGAAGCTGCCGCTGTCCGCGTTCCACGGCCGGTGCCAGTCACCGATCCTGACGTCGCGCTCCAGCCGCTTCTCCGCGCCCAGCGGCTTGGTCCAGGGCCAGCAGTAGCCGGCCACCATCCGTGCGGACGCACCGACACGCGCCTCCTCGCGGATGACGTCCTCGAGGGCTTTCGGCGTGTCCACCACCTCGACATGCATCAATCCATCCGGTGTCCACTGCTCGGGCACGTCGTCCGACACACCGAGCAGAGCGCGTACCCAGCGGGCGTAAGCGTCACTGCCGCCGCACCGGAACTGTTCGCGGAGCCCGCACTCCACCACCTGGGCCCCGCGCCGCTCGGCCGCCTCCCGGATCAGATCGACCGTACCGACCTCCTTGGGACGGACGACCTGTCCTTCGTCGAGGAAGAAGACCGTCAGCCGGGACGCGTCGAGGAGTTCGTCCACCTGCGGCCGGGTTCCCTGTTTCTCCGCCCGCCAGTACTGGTTCGTGGAGCGGTCCCGGAGTCGGTGCGCCTCGTCGCAGATCAGCACGTCGAGCGGCGGTTCGGGAGTCGTGACGTAATTGGAGAAGTAGGTGAAGGTCTTCTTGAACTCCCGGTCCCCGACACCGACGTGCATCCGCATCGCCGCGTTGAAGGCCTTGCTCCCGCTGGCGTAGTTGACGGTCCGGCCCGCGGCCTCCAGCTCCGCCTTGATCTGCAAGCCGATGGCACTCTTGCCGGTGCCCGCCCCGCCGGTCACCAGAAAGACCACTCGCCGCTCGTCCGGGACCAGCGCAGGCTGCTGCGGGGACGGCAGCACCTTGGCCGCGGCTTCCAGAATCTGATCGGCCGCCTCCTTCTGCCGTCCCCGCAGGGTGAAGACCGTGTCCGTGCCCCGGGACCACATCATCGCGTCGAGCAGGGGCGTGTTCCGCACGCCGATGCCCCGGAGCAGCTTTTCGGCCTCGAAGGCACCGCCGTCGGCAGCGAAGTGCTTCTGCAGATCGGCCAGCAACTGTTGGCGCCGGTCCCCGGTGTACACCCGGGCGTAGGCGCCCATCGGCGCATCCGCGTCGATCAGCGGACGCACCGAGTCCTCGGTGGCGTTGTGCAGGTAAGCGAAACCGCCGCACTCGATGTCGACCGGGCCGAAGGGGCCCTTCTTGCCGGTGAAGGCCTGGTAGTACTCGCGCAGTTGCAGCGCCGGGTGCTTCTTGGGCTTCGCCAGGCCCTCCACGTGGATCCGGTCCGCGATGGCCCTCTCGACCCTGGTCACCGTCGACCAGCGCTTCAGCTCCACCAACTGGACGGACGGCCGGTCCTCGACCGGGTGGCGGCCCACCAGGACGACGTCAACGAGCCTGGGACTGCCACCCTTGAGGTCTTCGTCGACGGTCACGGCACACTCGACGACCATCTGCACGTTGCCCCGGTCGGCGGCGACCAGGTCCTCCGCCAGGCAGATCAGACTCTCCGCCCACGCGGACCGCTCCGTCTCCGAAGCCTCGTGCTCCCGGAACTTCCGCCACCGTTCGGCGAGGTGCGGCACCATCCGGCGGCGCGAGTCGAGAGTGAGCAGGTCCTGCGCCGACAGGTTCAACAGGAGCATGGGCACGAAGGGACCCCCGGGGCCGGAGCAGGAGCGATTCGTGCGGGTGGGGGCATGTCCTCAGCAGGAAGCCTGTCGGGCCGCAAACAGTACCGGAGATCCTAGATGCAGAAGCGTCCGTCTGTACACAATGCTCATCGACGGCGCACCCGTCGGGAGATCGTCCTCGTCCCGGGCGAGGCGCTCCGTTGTAGGTTTGGCCCAGTCATCAGCGCGGCCCGCCGGGCTTCCCTCCGGGGACATGCCCCCACCCGCACGAGTCACTCCGTGCTGCCTGGGAGCTTGTCTTGCTGTTCCGCGACTCCGCGTCCGCGGTCGCCGCCGAGAGGCTGGCCGGATCACTGTTCGTGCGTCTCGTCGACCAGTTCGTCCACCAGCACGGCCACAAGCCCGGCCCGGCCGAGGTGCGCTCCTGGGAGATGAGCATCCCCGAGCTGACCAACGCCCTTCTGGACGCCGGGCTGGGCATGGTGGAGGTGCTCCTCGAGTACTCGCTCCCGCTGAACAGCAAGCGGGCCGACGCCGTCCTGGCCGGCGTCCACCCGGTCACGGGCGAGCCGTCGTACGTGGTGGTCGAGCTCAAGCAGTGGAGCAGCGCGCTCCCGGAGGACGGCGAGCCGCTGCTGTGCCGGGTCGACGCGTACACCCGGCCGGTGCTGAACCCGATCGAGCAGGTCCGCGGCTACTGCGACTACCTGCTCTCCTTCAACGGGGCACTCGCCGAGCACCCCGAGCGGCTGTCCGGGGTGGCCTTCCTCCACAACGCGACGGAGTTCGGCGCCCAGGGCCTCTACGAGGTGCCGCAGGACGAGCGCGGCCGGCTCTTCACCCGCGAACGGCGCGGGGAGTTCGTCGAGTACCTGCGCTCGAAGCTGAAGCCCGCCTCCGGCGCCCAGGCGGCGGACTTGCTGCTCGCAGGCAAGATCGCCCCGTCCCGGCAGTTGATGGCGGTGGCCGCCGACGAGGTGCGCGAGCGAGAGCAGTTCGTGCTGCTGGACGAGCAGCGGGTCGCCTACGAGCTGGTGCTGCGCGCGGTGCGCCGGGCGCAGCAGACCGACCACAAGCAGGTGGTCGTCATCACGGGCGGTCCGGGCACCGGGAAGAGCGTGATCGCGCTGTCCCTGCTGGGCGACCTCTACCGGCGCGGCATCACGGCCTTCCACGCGACCGGGTCCAGCTCGTTCACCACCACGATGCGCCGGGTCGCCGGGGCCCGCAAGCGCCAAGTCCAGGACCTGTTCAAGTACTTCAACAGCTTCATGACCGCCGAGCGCAACGGGATCGACGTGCTGATCTGTGACGAGGCCCACCGGATCCGGGAGACCTCGGCGAACCGCTACACCCGGGCCGCCCAGCGCACCGGCAAGCCGCAGATCGAGGAGCTGATCGACGCCGCCCGGGTGCCGGTGTTCCTGCTGGACGAGCACCAGGTGGTCCGGCCGGGCGAGATGGGCACGGTGGCCCAGATCAGGGCGGCCGCCGCGGTGAAGGGCCTGGAGTGCCAGGTGGTCGAGCTGGACAGCCAGTTCCGCTGCGGCGGCAGCGACGCCTACCTGCACTGGGTGGTGCGCCTGCTGGGCCTGGAGCCCGGCGGCCCCGTCGACTGGGAGCCCGACGGCAAGGTCGTTCTGGAAGTCGTCGACACTCCGCAGGAGTTGGAGGCGTTCCTGGACGCCCGGCGCGCCGAGGGCTACGGCGCCCGCATGTCGGCCGGGTACTGCTGGAAGTGGACCACCAAGGTCGCCCCGGGTGCCCCGCTTCCCCTCGACGTACGGATCGGCGACTGGGCCCGCCCCTGGAACGTCTACGGCGACCGCTCGATCGCGGGCGCCCCGCCGGCCGCGCTGTGGGCCACCGACCCGGCCGGCTTCGGCCAGGTCGGCTGCGTGTACACCGCGCAGGGCTTCGAGTACGACTGGAGCGGCGTCATCCTCGGTCCGGACCTGGTCTGGCGGACCGACAAGTGGATCCCCGACCGGAACGCCTCCAAGGACCCCGTCTTCCGCAAGTCCACTCCCGACGCCGACATCGACCGCCTGATCCGCAACACCTACAAGGTGCTGCTGACCCGCGGCATGATCGGCACGGTCGTGTACTCGACGGACCCGGAGACCCGCGCCAAGCTGCGCGAACTGGTCACCGGGCAGCGGGCGGAGCGGATCGAGGCGGGGCACGACCCCCGCAGCGTGCCCGCCCACTGACTCCAGCGCCCGGGAAGCCTTGTCAACCGGTGGACGGCGAGCTCGCGGATTCCCGGGGCTCGCCGTGGAAGACCTGCTCGGTGTGCCACTGCCGGTGCCGGTCCGCGACCGGCGGGATCCCCGCCTGCGGGCCGAGGACCGGCCGGCCGGCCAGCGCGAGCACGTGCTGCCTGCTGGCCTCGCTGCGGCCGACGAAGCGGCGGGAGACGAGGACGTGGTGCCCCTCCCCCAGGCCCAGGACGCCCTTGTCGAAGAGCTTGTGGTGCAGGGAGCACAGGCACAGGCCGTTGTCGACCTCGTCCGGCCCGTCATGGGCCCACCACCGTACGTGCGCCGCCTCCAGGCCGACCGTGCTCGCGCCCAGCATCCCGTCGTAGCCGCAGAACGCACACTGGAACTCGTAGGCGGTCAGGACGAGTTCGCGCATCCGCCGGTCCCGCTGCCGCCGCGCTGCCCGCTCCCTCCCGCCGCCCCGCACGTCCTCGGTGTCGGCCAGCTCGAGGTCGAGTCCGACGGCCTCGCACAGGTCGGTGTGCAGCGACGGCGGGAAGTGGAAATCCAGCAGCACCCGCGCCAGCCGGCCCAGCAGCGCGGGCTCCTTCCGCAGCGCCGCCCGCAACTCGGGCGCGAGCCGCCCGGCCGCACCGCTGGAGCGCAGGACCCGCACACCGCTCCCGGGGCTCCCCGGCCCCTGGTCGGTCCTGACTTCCCAGACGCCGTCACTGACCAGGTGGTGGAAGGGGTACGCGGGGGTGGTGGGGTGGGACGGCCCGTACTCCTCCAGCAGCCGCTTCAGCTCCTCCTCGACCGCGCTGTACCGCAGTTCACCGTCGGCGTCGCGCTGATAGCTGCCCAGCGCGTACAGCAACAACAGTGGTTTGTGCGGCGCCCGAACATCGTTGCTCGTCCACTGTCTCAGCTTCGCCACCCGCTCCAGCCAGTCCATAGCGGCACAGCGTATTCCGAGGACTTCTACGCCTGGCGCCGGGATCGGGGTGTCTCCGGGTCCAGGTCGGCGACGAGCCGGTCGAGCGCCGATTCCTCGTGCAGGGCCACGTTCACCACCGCGCTCGGCAACGTCCTCGACGCCACAGTGTACGGGCCCGTGGCCGAGTCCCGCAGTCTTCACCCCGCTCGGACGCCGACCGCCCCCGTGTCCCGAATCTCCACGGTCAAGGAGGCGCCGTCTTCGCACTACCGGCCGGCTCCCGGTACCCGCACCACCCCACCCTGGTCAGGCACGATCCGAATCCCGAGCGCGCTGCCGTCGTCCCCGAACGAGACCGCCGACCACCGCTCGTCCCCGCCGCTCGGCAGTTTCCCGCGTAGCCGGTACGCCTCCCGCCGGTACTCCTCGACCTCGTGATCCTTCAGGAGCTCGTACAGGCGGTCCACCATCCCGGAGAATGCCTCCACCCGAAGCCCGCCGAGCCGAAACACCTGGTCAGTGCCTACGTAGCGGACGGCACCGAACCGGTTCTCCGCGTCGTGGACGCTGTCCGACCCCGCGAAGGTGTCGATGCCGTAGTGCTTGCTGCCCTGGTCCTCGGTCAAGTACCAGGCGATGTGCTTGCCCGCACCCGCCAGCGCGAGCCGGCTCGCCGCCCCGACGTGCGCCACGACCCGCCCGAACCAGGCCGCGTACTCGGCCGGGATCGCGAAACCGTCCTGCACCCGACCCGATCTCCCCTCCGCGGGCGGCACTTGAACGGCGTTGGCGTACGGCGGGTTGCGCTTGTGGGGCGGCATGTCGGCGCTGCCCCTCCCCTCGGCGGCCCGGAGCGGCAGCAGACCACTCCCCGGGGCGCGCAGTGCGTGGACGGTGATGCCGTCGGTGGCGAGCAGTTCGGTCGACAGCAGCAGGCACGGAACGTCGTTCCACTCGGCGAGTTGGAAGTTCTCCGCCCGTTCGGTACCCCGGGCCAGCTGGTTGTAGCTGGTGCGGTCGGTCGTGGCCGTCCGCTTGGTGGCCACCTGGTGGTTGCCGTTGACGGTGACGGCGAACAGCCGGGACGGGGCCCCGGGCCGCCAGGCCTCGATGAAGTAGTCCGGCCGGGGCCTGGCCCCCAGGTTGGGCAGGCCCCGGCCGCTGCGGGCGAACCCGGCCAGCAGCACCGGCTCCGCGTCGACCGTGGACACGATCCGGTCCGGGAAGCGCTCCCGCACCGCCCGCTCCGCCACCGCCAGCCCGAAGGCCCGCCCCAACTCCCGTGCCTGCATGCCCCGGTACGACCGCTCCGGCAGCAGGCCGCCCTTCGACAGCCGCATCGTCCCGAGGCGGTCCGCACCGAGCGCGGCACAGTACTTGAGGATCTGCCAGTGCTCGGCGATCCCCCGCCCACGCCCCTGCCGCGCCAGCGCCGTCGCCCGGGCCAGCACCCCGAGCAGTTCCCAGGCCGTGACCACCAGATCGCCACCAGCACGCAACGGCACCAGATCCGGCTTACGCCGCGCGGGCTCCTCACCTGCGTTCCCTCTACGCTTGGCCTTCCTGGCCCGCGTACGGTCGATCGCCGCCGCGGCCGCACCCACCTTGGTCGCCAGCACGGCGCTCGACGCCACCCGAACGGACCGGGGACGGTTCAGCTCTGCCAACACCTCTTCGGTCGTCTGCTCCATGCCCGCACCGTAGGAAGCACCGGACAGGAGCACGCAAGTACGCATCGGCGCGCCACCCGGCGGAAAACTGCCCGGGCCGAGTCGGCATCAGCCTCGACCAGGCGTTCTTCGGGCATCCCGGTGGAACTCCGAAGGACTTTTGGCCGAGGCGGGCACCTGTTTCCCTTCGAGGAAACCCGGGGTGGGCAGGCACTGGTGTCCTGCATGTGCTGCCCCGCGCGTTCCTGCAGCACGGGGCGTTCCGAGCCCGAACCAGCCGGTGGCCCGGGCCCGGGCGACCCGGCGGCCCGGCGTCACCGGGGCGTGGCATCATCCGGAGTCGATCCGCCCGCGCCCTGCGGCCGCCCCGAGGAGCCCAAAGTGCAGCCCGTGTTCGTCGACTTCTCCACCGCCGTCCCCCGGACCGGCAACGCCGTGGTCAGCACCGAGCGGGCAGGCTTCGCACGCGACCACCTCGCCCTCGACGCCGGGGCCACGGTCACCGTCGAGTTCGACGTCCCGGTGGAGGGCGTGACGGACGAGCTCACGGTGAAGATTCGCGCCCTGGTCTCCAAGCTGGGTCCCCGGCCCGGCTTCGCGCCGCTCGACATCGCCGTCAACTCCAAGGCGATCGTCGGTGATTACCGCATACCCGGCGGCGGCGACCTCCCGCAGGAGTTCGTCCTCGCCGTCCCCGCCGAGCTGCTCGTCCCGGGCGCGACCAACACCCTGACGCTGCGCAGCTCCGCCGACGCCCGCTCGCACCTCTGGCTGTACCGGGTACTGGCCGAGCCGGTATGGGACCGCGACGGGGCCGAACGCGCCTGGCTCGCCGACTCGATGGACCGGTCGCTGCTGACCTACCGCACGGACCGCCGGGCCCCGGGCGCGCAGAGCTGGGAGCCCACCGCGCCCTGGCGGCTGCACCTCGACTCCGGCGAAGGAGCGATGCCGGCCCGGCTCGACTGGCGGGTGCGGTCCGGCGCGGAGGCGTCCGTCGAGTTCGCGCTGGAACTGCACACCTTCTACGGCCACACCCGCGACGCCGACGGCCGCTGGTACGAACTGCGCGGCACCCTGACGGACCGTCGGGCCTTCCCCGGCGACTCCGACCCAGCCGCCACCCGCACCTTCTCCACCCAGGCCGGCTGGGGCGGCCGCTGGCACCGGGGCGGCCCGCTCACGATCCATCTCGCCGTAGGCGAGGCCACCCCCTTCGACCGTATCGCCTGGACCGACCAGCGGGCCTGCTCGGCGTCCATCGGCCTGGCGGAGGACGGCAGTTCCTTCCTCGGCTGGTCCCAGCGGGTCAATGAGGGGCCGGTCGGTTACCGGGGCGAGGCGGTCGAACCCGAGGAGCAGCAGCCCCCGACCGACCGGCAGCAACCGGGCTCCCTCTCCCCCGAGTGGGAGCAGCTCGGCCAGGCGCTCACCGACCTGGCCGATGCCGCGGTGAAGTCGGTCGGCTCGTTCCTCCGCAAGCTCTGACCCTCCCGCCGCCTCGACTCCCGTGCGCGCCCCGAACGGCCCGGCCCGAACGGTCCGGGCCGGGCCGTCCGGTCGGTCCGGTCGGTCCGGCAGAATGGCCGCCATGGAGCGTGTGGTCGTGCTCGGCCGGGGCGGTGCGGGGAAATCGACCCTGGCGGCCGCGCTCGGCACGGCCACCGGGCTCCCCGTCGTCGAGCTCGACAAGCACTTCTGGGGGCCGGGGCTCGAAGCGACTCCGCCCGAGCGGTGGGCCGCCGTCCGGCGCGGGCTCGCCGGGGCGGACCGGTGGATCATGGACGGCGATCTCGGCCCCTACGACGTCCTGGAGGTCCGCCTCCGCCGCGCGGACACCGCCGTCCTGCTCGACCTCCCCTTCTGGCTGTGCGCCTGGCGGGCGGTGCGCCGTTCCCGGGAGCGGCTCGACTTCTGGCGCTGGGTGTGGTCGTGGCGGCGCCGGAGCCTGCCGCTGCTCCTGGCGGCGATCGACGACCAGGCCGGTGACGCGGCGCTGCACGTCCTGCGCTCCCGCCGCGCCGCGGCCGCCTTCCTCGCCCGAGCCGCGGCGGGCCACGAGCCCGACCCGCCGTGACGGCCCCGGCCTTCGGCGCCCCTGCCCGGCCCGGACCGCCGCAGCGTCGGCCGACCGCAGCGCCGACCGGCCGACGGACCGGCTCCGCGGGCGGCCTCCCGCGGCCGCCGTCAGTCGAGTCGGACGACCAGCGAGCCGTAGGAGGGGATCATCACCTTCCGGGCGTAGCTGCGCGAGACGATCCGGTAGGGGCGGCCCGGGGCGTGGACGGCGTCGACCATGCGGGCGATCTCGGCGCGGGCGACGGGGGCGCCGAGGCAGAGGTGGCGGCCGGCGCCGAACCAGAGCTGGCGGGAGCGGGGGTCGTAGGGGCGGGTCAGGTCGAAGCCGCCGGCCAGGTTGTCGGCGGCGTAGGTGACCAGCAGGATCCGTTCGCCGCGGAGCAGGCGGCGGCCGGCGACGGTGACGTCCGCGCCGACGTGCCGGCCGATCACGGGGGCGGGGGTGGTGACCCGGAGCCCTTCGCGGACGGCGTCGCGCAGCAGCGCCGGTTCGGCGCGCAACCGGCCCTGCTGGCCGGTGTCGTGGAGCAGCGCGACGGTGCGGGCCATCGCGCTGGCGGCGGTCTCGGTGCCCGCGACGAGCAGCAGGGCGGCGAGCCCGGACGCCTCCTCCAGGGTGATGCCGGACGCGCGGCAGCGGCCGAGCAGGGTGTCCGGTCCGGCGTGCTCGAAGGCGTCGGGGACATCGGCGGTCAGGGTGGCGACGATCTCCCTCGCCGCCGCGATCCGCTCCGGCGGCAGTTCGGTGGACGCCGCCGTGTCGAGGGCCAGCGCGGCCAGCCGCTCGCCCGCCGCGAAGGTCTCCAGGTACGCGGAGTCCGGGCTGCCGGGCGGGAGGCGGAGCCCCAGCAGGTCGGCCATCAGCCGTCCGACGACCAGCCGGGCGGCGGCCGCCACGTCGACCTGCTCCCCCGCGGCCAAGCGCCCGGTGACGTCCGCGTACACCGGTCCGGCGGCCCGTTCGACCAGGGCGGCGGAGTTGTCCTCGGTGAACAGGTCGCGGGCCCGGCGGCGCAGGTCCGCGTGGCCCGGGCCGTCGAACAGCCGGGTCACGTACGGCCCGAGGACCTGCTCCCACAGGTGGCCGACGCCGCCCTCGCCGAGCAGCGTGAAGTGCTCGTGGTCGTTGAGCACGGCCCGGATCAGCGCCGGGTCGCTCGCCACCCAGCCCAGCCCGGGCACCCGCCGCAGCGGGCCGAAGGGCCGCGCCATCGTCACCCTGGTCAGCGCCCAGAGCGCGGGCCGGCTCGCCCGCAGCAGCCTGCTCTCGTGCCGCCCCGCCGTCGTGTGCACCGTGCCGCCCCCGTGTTCGTTGACCTGCCGCCCCTGCGGGGAGACGTCCTGCCGCCCCTGCGGGAAACGTACCGTGGGACGGGACCGGGCTGTGGCATGATCACCGCACCGGAGGCCGGACCGGAGACCGGACCGGAGCGGGCGGGGGACGGACGTGAGGGGACGTCGATGACCGAACTGTGGGTGGTGGTACCCGCCTACAACGAGGAGGTCTCGCTGCCGGGCACGCTGCGCGCGCTCGCCGAGCAGACCGACACCGACTTCGAGTGCGTGGTGGTCGACAACGGCTCCACCGACCGGACCGCCGACGTGGTCCGGGAGTTCGCCCGCACCAGTGCCTTCCCGCTGCACCTGGTCACCGAGCCCCGCAAGGGCACCGGCGCGGCCGCCGACACCGGCATGCGGCACGCCGTCGCCGCCGGCGCCCGCTACCTGGCCCGCACCGACGCCGACTGCCTGCCCGTCCCCGGGTGGACGGCCGCCGCCCGCCGCGGCCTGGCCGGCGGACTCGAACTCGTCACCGGCCCGCTGCGGCCCCGCACCGACGAGTTCCCGCTCAGGTTCTGGGAGGCCCGGCTGCTCCCGGCGGTCGTCGCGCTGGCCGCCCGGTTCGGCCGCTACCGGCCCGGCAACCGCGACCCGCGGTACCTCGGCCCCTACCTGATGTGCCCCGGCTGCAACCTGGCCCTCACCGCCGACCTGTACCTCCGCAGCGGCGGCTTCCCCCGCACCGCGATCGAGGAGCTCCACGAGGACCGCGCCCTGGTCAACCAGGTCCGCCGCCTCACCGCCGCCTACGGCACCGTCCCCGGGATGCGCGTCCACGGCTCCGTACGCCGGCTGCGCGCCTTCGGCCTGCGCAACACGCTCGCCTGGTACGCGGACCACCGCTACCGGCCCGAACAGGTCGACATCCGATGACGCCCCCGGGAACGCTGTCCGGGCGGATCGCCGAGCACGCCCGCCGCACCCCAGACGCGGTGGCGCTGATCGACACCCGCGGCCCGCTCACGTACGGCGAACTCGCCCGCCGGGTCGCCGCCACCGCGAGCGGACTGCGCGCCGCCGGCCTGCGGACCGGCGACACCGTGCTGTTCGCCGTCCGCCCCGGGCGCGAGGCCGCCGTCCTCGGGCTCGCCGTCATGGCGGCGGGCGCCGCCGTCGTGGTCGCCGACCCCGGGGCGGGCCCCGAACTCGACGCCGCCCGCACCCGCCTGGTCGCCGACCGCCTCGCCGCACCGGCCTGGTCGGCCGCCGAGTCCTGGCTCGCCGCGCTCCTCGCCCGGCGGCCGGGCCGGGCCCTGCTGCACCGCCTCGGCCTCGACCTGCCCGCACTCGCCGACCCGGCGCTGCGCCTGCTCCACACCGGCCCGCGGCTGCCCGGGCTGCCCGCGAACTCCCTTGCCGTGTCCGCACTTTCCGGCAGCGACCCGGTACCGCCCGCCGACCCGGACCGCCCGGCCCTGGTGGTCTTCACCTCCGGCACCACCGCCCGTCCGCGCGCCGTCGTGCACAGCCAGCGCACCCTGCTGACCGGCGGGGACCTGCTCGCCGCGAGCCTCGGCCTGCCCGGTGCGGCCGAACGGGCCACCGTCCACTCCGAGCAGCTGATGATCGCGTTCGCGTTCCTCGCCGCCGGTGCGACCTGGTCGGTGGCCCCGCTCCCGGTCCGGCCCGGGCGCTTCCTGCGCGACCTGCGCCGCCGCCGCGCCACCCACACCTTCGGCACGCCCGCCGCGCTGGCCCGCCTGCTCGACGCCGGAGCGCTCCCCGCCACCCTCGGCACCGTGCTGCTCGGCGCCGCCCCCGTCCCGCCGCCCGTCCTGCGCCGCCTGCGCCGGGCCCTCCCGGCGGCGCGGATCGCCGTCGTCTACGGCGCCACCGAGATGCTGCCGATCGCCGTCACCGACGCGGACGCCAAACTCGCCCGCGCCGCCGACGGCGACCTGGCCGGCCTCCCGCTGCCCGGCGTCACCGCGCGGCTCGGCGAGGACGGCGAACTCCTGCTGCGCGGACCGCACCTGGCGATCGGCTACCTCGGCGACGGGCCGCTCGGCGAGCTGCGCACCGGCGACCGGGCCCGGATCGGCGAGCAGGGCCGGATCGTGCTGATCGGCCGGCTCAAGGACATGCTGATCCGGGGCTCCTTCAACCTCTACCCCGGCCTGTACGAACCCGCGATCGCCGCGCTCCCCGGCGTCGCCGAGGCCGTGATCGTCGGCGTCCCCGACCCGGGGACCGCCGACGAGTCCGTGGTGCTGGCCGTCCGCCCCGACGGCACCCGGCCGGAGGCCGAACTGCTGCGCGCCCTGCGGCGCGAACTGCCCCGCACCATCGACCACGCGGCGCTCCCGGACCGGATCCACTGCGTCCCGGAGATCCCGCGCCGGGGCCGCACCGAGAAACCCGACCGCGACCGGCTGCGCGCCCTGCTCCGGGACGCGTGACGGCGGCCGACCGGGGTCGGCTACCAGCGGTACCAGCGGCCCCGGCCGCCCGTCGCATTCGTGCTGCGGGCGACGAAGCCCACCAGCCACACCACCAGCACGACGACGGCGACCCACCACAGGGCCTTGAGCGCGAAACCGGCGCCGAACAGGAGCAGGGCCAGCAGCAGGACGAGAAGAAGGGGAACCATGGTGACCTCCACGCGGTCGGTGTCGAGCGGTCTGTGTCGGACCGCCGCGTGCCCCGGCCGCCGGCGAATATTCCTACGCATCTTCGCGGTCCGAGCGGGCAGGCGGCGCCCCGCAAGGACAACCGGCGCCGGGCAGGCGCACACGGCTGCGAGGAGGACGCGATGAGCACGGGCGACAAGATCCAGAACACCGGCGACAAGCTCAAGGGCACCGTCAAGGAGACCGTCGGCAAGGCCGTCGGCAACGAGCGCCTGGAGGCCGAGGGCCGCACCGACAAGGCCAAGGGCGACCTCAAGCAGGCCGGCGAGCACGTCAAGGACGCCTTCAAGGACTGACCGCCACCGAACAACGCGTGTGGGGCCCACCCAACCACCGGGTGGGCCCCACACGCGCCTGCGCAGGGTCAGGTGTCGGCCGTGGTGTCCGGGTCGGTCCGGACCCGGCGGAGTTGTTCGTTGATGCGCAGGGCCTCTTCGAGCTGGTCCTCGAGGATGATGATGCGGCAGCCCTCGCCGACCTCTCCGCCCTGCGCGACGCACTCGACCCGCGCCGCCACCGCGCCCGGCGCCCGGACCGCCACTGAAGGGCCGCGCTCCACGGACCGGGTCCCGGCTGGACCGGGCCTCGGCTCAGCCGCGCTCCTCCGATGCGTTGCCCTCGAGGGCCTGGACGACCTTCTTCGCCGTGGCCCTGGCCGAGCCCGGGTTCTGGCCGGTGACGAGATTGCCGTCGGTGACGACGTAGGAGACGAACGGCAGCGCCGCCTTCTCGTAGCGCGCACCGCGCTGCTTGGCCTTCTCCTCGGCGTTGTAGGGGACCAGTTTGTCGACGCGGGCGAGGACCTCCTCGGTCCAGGCGAATCCCGTCATCCGGCGGCCGGCGATGAGGTAGGAGCCGTCGGAGAGCCGGGTGTTGAGCAGGCCGCAGTAGCCGTGGCAGACCGAGGAGACGATGCCGCCGCGCTCGTGGATCTCACGGGTGATGCGCTGCAGGCCCGCGCTGTCGGGGAAGTCGTACATCACCGCGTGTCCGCCGGTGAAGTAGATCGCGTCGTACTCGGCCGGGTCGATGAGGTCCGGGCTCGCCGTGTCGTGGAGCAGCGCCATCTTCCCGGGGTCGGCGCGCCAGGCCTTGGCCGTCCGGTCGTAGTTCGGGAACTTCAGGGCCCGGGGTTCGAGGGGTACCGCGCCGCCGGCCGGGCTGACGAGGGTCTGCTCGTAGCCGTGTTCCTCGAAGACGTGCCAGGCGTGCGTGAGTTCGGAGAGCCACAGGCCCGTGGCGTGGGACGGGTCGTCGTAGTGGCCGACGTTGGTGACGACGTGCAGGACGCGCTTGGTCATGACTGATCTTCCTTCGTACGGACCGGGACAGCGAGGCGGCGCACCGTCCCGGCGAGGGGGTCGGCGGCCACCAGGGCGGCCGGGCGGGGGTCCGCCCGGGCGTCGGCGAGGTCGGGAGGGCGGCTCGGAGGTGGCCGGTGCCGGTGCTGGTCGTCCCGTGCTCAGCTCCGGTCCCGGACGGAGGTGGGCACGGGCAGGTGCAGGGCCAGCTGGCCCTCGGTGGTGACGTCGAGCCGGATCGGGCGGATCGGCTTCAGCGAGCGCAGGTCGTCGCTCATCCGGCCCCGGCCGAGCCGCAGGTCCAGGCCGCGGGGGAACGTCGTGCTGCCCGAGGAGAGCGTGTTGATCCGGCTGGTCGTGGAGTGCCAGGCGCCGTCGATGGTGGTGCAGGAGGTCAGGGTCGAGACGTGTGCGCCGGTGGGCTGGGCGGCGCGCGTCAGGAGCCGACCGACGTGATGGCGAGGAAGGCGCTGCGCACCCGGTCGGCGACCCCCTCCTCCGGTGCGGCCGGCAGTTTGCCGTCGAGGTGCAGGCAGGCCAGCCCGTGGGCGAGCCCCCAGCCCGCCGACGCCAGCGCCGGGGCGTCCGCCTCGGGGAGGACGCGCTCCAGGGCATCGGCCAGCAGTTCGTGCAGGGCGCCGGCGGCCCTGACCCGCTCGTCGTCGGCGTCGTCGCAGGGCTTGCCGAACATCACGCCGAACAGGACCGGGCGCCGCAGCGCGAAGGCGACGTAGGCGACGGCGAACTCGGCCAGGTCCGAGGGCGAGGCGGGCAGGCCGCGCCCACCGCCCAGGTCGGCCAGCAGGTCGCGGAAACCCTCGACGGCCAGCGCGGACTCCAGGGCGTCGCGGTCCTTGAAGTGCCGGTACGGCGCGGTCGGCGACACGCCCGCCCGGCGGGCGACGGCGCGCAGCGAGAAGGGTTCGCCGCCCTCCAGCAGCTCCATCGCGGCCGACAGCAGCGCCGCCCGCAGGTCGCCGTGGTGGTAGCCGCTCTTCTCAGATGTTGACATCGCTCACTTTGCCCTCCTATGCTGTGTTAGCACTGTAAACATACCGTACGTCCGAAGGAACCGAGGCCCGATGCCCCCACGCACGAATCCGCGCCGCTTCGACCTCGTGCTCCTCGGCGCCACCGGCTTCACCGGCGCGCTGACCGCCGAGTACCTCGCGGCCCGCCTCCCTCCCGGGGCCAGGATCGCCCTGGCCGGACGCAACCGGCCCAAGCTGGAGGCCGCTCGTGACCGTCTCGCCCGGATCGACCGGCGGCTGCAGGACACCGCACTGCTGCACGCCGACTCCTCCGACCCGCAGTCCCTGGCCCGCGTCGCCGAGTCCGCACGGGTCGTGATCACCACGGTCGGCCCCTACCTGGAGCACGGCGGACCACTGGTCGCGGCCTGCGCCGCAGCCGGCACGGACTACGTCGACCTCGCCGGGGAGCCCGAGTTCGTCGACCGGATGTACGTCGAGCACCACGCGACGGCCGAGCGGACCGGCGCCCGCCTCGTCCACGCCTGCGGCTTCGATTCGGTCCCGCACGACCTCGGCGCGCTCTTCACCGTCCAGCAGTTGCCCGCCGGGGTACCGGTGACCCTCCGGGGAGTGGTGCGCACCAACGCCACCGTCTCCGGCGGCACCCTGCACTCCGCCCTCGGCCAGCTGTCGCGCCCGCGCGCCATGCTGCAGGCCGCGGCCGGACGCCGCCGCCTGGAGCCGCGACCGCGCGGACGGCGGGTCCGCACCCGCGTCGGCCCGCCCCGGCGCGACCGCACGCTCGGGGCCTGGCTGCTCCCGCTGCCCACGATCGACCCCGAGGTGGTGAAGCGCTCCGCACTCGCCCGCCCGGACTACGGGCCCGACTTCACCTACGCCCACTACGCCGGGGTCCGACACCTGGCCACCGTCGCCGGCGCACTCGCCGGCTTCGCCGCCGCCCTGGTGGCCGTCCAGGTCCCGTCCCTGCGCCGCGCCGTCGGCCGACGCCTCCCCCGCGGAGAAGGGCCGTCGGCGCAGCGGCGCGACCGCACCTGGTTCACCGTCGACCTCATCGGCGAGGGCGGCGGCCGGACCGTGCACACCCGGGTCAGCGGCGCGGACCCCGGCTACACCGAGACGGCCAAGATGCTGGCCGAGTCGGCGCTGTGCCTGGCCTTCGACGACAACCCGCCCACCGCCGGCCAGGTCACCACCGCCACCGCCATGGGAGAGAACCTGCTGCGCCGACTCGGCGACGCCGGCCTCTCCTTCGCCGTGATCACCTCGCGGACGGCGACCCGCGCCGGACGTTGAGCAGGGCGGCACCGGCGCGCCGATCGTTCTCGTCCCGCCGATGACGGCCACCGGCTCCGGCTACCACCGGCCACCGGCTCCGGCTCCCACCGGCCGCCGTACGCGGTCGACCGGCCGGCCGCCGCACCGGCCCCGGTCATCAGCCTGGGTGACGACACCTTGGCGCCGATCGGAGCAGTCGACGACCTCGCCCGCCTCTTCTCGCCCACCTCGGTGACACGCTGGCACCACACCGGCGACCAGGTCCCCCGGGCTCGACCGACGACCGCATCGGCCGGGCCCGCACCCCGACCACGGTGGTCGACCGCACCGTCACGTGGTGGCACGGCGTTCTTCGCAACACCTGCACCATCCCCCCGAAGGAGACCCCCATGCAGACCGTTCTCGGCGCCGGCGGACCGATCGCCGACGAGCTCGTGAACGAGCTCCACCGCCACCACACCGAGGACATCCGCCTCGTCAGCCGCAAACCGGTGAAGGTGAACGACACCGACGAGTTGGTGGCCGCGGACCTCACCGACGCCGCCGCCACCAGCCGGGCCGTCGCGGGCAGTGACATCGCCTACCTCACCGTCGGCCTGCCCCTGGACTCGGAGCTGTGGGAGCGGCAGTTCCCCGTCATGATGCGCAACGTCATCGACGCCTGCGCCGAACACGGCACGAAGCTCGTCTTCTTCGACAACACCTACATGTATCCCGGAACGTCGACGCCCCAGACCGAGTCGACGGCATTCGCCCCGGGCGGACGCAAAGGACGGGTCCGCGCCCGGATCGCCACCACGCTGCTCGATGCCGTGCGGGCCGGACGGGTCGAGGCCCTGATCGGCCGCGCGCCCGAGTTCTACGGCCCCGGCCGGACGAAGAGCTACACGAACTCCCTGGTCTTCGAGCGGATCAAGGCGGGCAAGCGGCCGTTCGTCCCGATCGACGCCCATACCGAGCGCTCCCTGATCTGGACCCCCGACGCGAGCCGCGCCCTCGCACTGCTCGGCAACACGCCGGACGCCTACGGTCAGACGTGGCACCTGCCCATCGACCCGGACCGGCAGTCCTACGCCCAGCTCATCGGGATCGCCGGCGAGGTCACCGGCCGCCGGATCGGCTACACGGTGCTGCCGATGCTCGCCTTCCGCCTCGGGCGCCGCTTCGTGAAGCCGCTCGACGAGATGGACGAACTGCTCGTCCGCTACTGCGCCGACAACATCTTCGACACGTCGAAGTTCGCGGCCCGCTTTCCCGAGTTCCAGGTCACGAGCTACCGGGAGGGAGTGGAGCGGATCCTCGCCGACTGATCCGCCGGAAGGTGCGGGGATGCGTCGCCGTGGTCCCCGCGAGGCCCCCCACGGAGCGAGGCACGTCGCGGCAGACGTGCCACCGGGCCTGCGCCTCCGGGAGGTGGGCCGGACCGGGCCGCGGGGGAACACACGGCCCGGTCCGGAGTGGGTGGGGCGCACACCTGGTGGATCGAGTCCGGAGTCAGAGCTTCTCCAGGAGCCGGTGGAGGGCCTCGGCCGTCGCCCCGATGTCGGCGGTGGTGTGCGCCGTGCTGAGGAAGACCTTGCCGGACGGCATGAACAGGAAGCCCCGGCGCAGCATCCCTTCGAGGATCGCGGTCCAGGTCCCGCCGGTGCCGTGGAGCCCGGTGGCACCGCCGGCGGGGACGTGCTGGAGCAGCGAACCGACCCGGTGGAAGCGGCCGAAGTCGCCGGACGGGCCGAGCGCGCCGCCGACGCGGGCCTCGAACTCGGCCGAGTTCCTTTCGAGTTGCTCGTAGACCGCCGGATCGGCCAGGACCCGCATCGTCGCCCCGACGGCCGCCAGCGCGACCGGGTTGGCGTTGAAGGTTCCGGCGTGCACCACCCCGGCGGCCATCTGGTCGACCAGTTCGGCCCGGCCGACGACGGCGCTCTGGGTGAAGCCCCCGGCCATCGCCTTCCCGAAGACGGACAGGTCGGGCAGCACGCCGTACTTCTCGGCCGCCCCGCCACGGGCGATCCGGGACCCGGCGATCACCTCGTCGAAGACCAGGACGACGCCGTGCCGGTCGCAGAGGGTGGGCAGCGCCGCCAGGAACCCCGGCGCGGGTGCCTCGACGCCGGCGTTGCTCATCACCGGGTCGACGAGCACGGCCGCGATGTCGCGTTCGACGGCCTCGCCCAGCAGGCGTTCGGCCAGCCGCACGTCGTTGAACCGCGCCACGACCAGGTCGTCCAGCACCCCGGCCGACTGTCCCGGCCCGCCCGGTGACGCCGGGCGGTCGCAGTCGTCCTCGGTCGTCCCGGCGAACACGGTGTCGTGCCAGCCGTGGTAGCTCCTGGCGAACTTGAGGACGCGGCGCCGCCCGGTGGCGGCCCGCGCGAGGCGGAGCGCGACCTGCACCGCCTCGGTCCCCGTGTTGCTCCACAGCAACCGCTCGCCGTGCGGGACGGCCGCCAGGACCGCCTCCGCCGCGAGGTACTCGAGCGCGTGGCCGGTGCCGACGACCTGCATCCGCTGCACCACGTCGGACACCGCGGCCAGCACCCGCGGGTCGCCGTGGCCGAGGACGAGCGGGCCCCAGGCCATCACGTAGTCGGTGTACCGGTCGCCGTCGAGGTCCCACACGTGGGCGCCGCGGGCCTCCCGCACGAAGAGCGGGTGGGGCGGCATCGCGGCGCGCAGGCCGGACCCGACACCCCCGCCGATGCTGCGCCGGGCCCGCTCGAAGGCCAGCCGGGACGATTCCAGGGCCATCCGACGGCCACCGCCTTTCCGTACGCGATCCTTCAGTGCGCGATCACCGAGCGGATGCCGGTACCGGCCCGCAACTGCTCGAAGCCTTCGTTGATGTCCTTCAGGTCGATCACGCGCGTCACCAGCGAGTCGAGGTCGAGCCGGCCGTCCAGGTAGTGGTCGATCAGCAGGGGGAAGTCCGTGTCCGGCGTGCTGGAGCCGTAGGTGGACCCGATGAGGGACAGCTCCCGGTCGGACATGACGAACGGGTCGATGGTGATCCGCACGCCGTCCGCCACCTGCCCGGCGACCACCGCCGTGCCGCCCCGGGCGAGGACGGCGTAGGCAGCCTCGATGGTGCGCGGCAGCCCGATGGCCTCGATGGCCACCTCCACGCCGCGTCCGCCGGTGAGTTGGGAGATCCGTTCGGCGAGGTCCTCGGTGCGGTTGTCGATCACGTCGGTGGCGCCGAAGTGCCGGGCCTGCGCCAGCTTCTGGTCGGAAACGTCGGCGGCGATGATCCGGCGGGCGCCGACCAGCCGGGCGCCCTGGATCGCGTTCAGGCCGACGCCGCCGCAGCCGATCACCAGCACGGTGTCGCTCGGCCGCACCCGGGCGGTGTTGACGGCCGCGCCGACGCCGGTGGTGACGGCGCAGCCCACCAGGGCGGCCTGCGCGAACGGGGCGTCCCGGCGGACGGCGACCGCCGCCGACTCGGGCACCATGGCGTACTGGCCGAACGTTCCCAGGCCCGCGAAGCTGAACACGTCGCCCCCGGCCGCGGACCTGACGCGCGGCCGGCCGTCGAAGGACAGGTGGTTCGCCGAGTGCCGGCTGACCAGGTCGCAGAGGACCGGCCTGCCGCCGACGCAGTAGCGGCAGGCCGGCAGGACGGCGTCCACGACAGCACCACCCGGTCGCCCGCGGCGAGGCCGGTGACGCCCGCGCCGACCCGCTCGACCGTCCCGCCCCCTCGTGGCCGAGGATCATCGGCACCGGGACCTCCCACTCGCCGAGCAGCGCGTGGAGGTCGCTGTGGCACAGCCCGCTCGCGCCGAGCCGCACCAGCACCTCGCCGGGCGGCGGCGTCGAGGGCAGGGTGACCCGCTCGACGGTCAGCGGTTCGCCGGGGGCGCGGAAGACGGCGGCGTCGAACTCGACGGTCATGACGGGTTTCCTCCGATGGGCTGCGACGGACGGGTCGGGGCGGTGCGGATGAGCTTCCGGTTGGCGAACTCGTCGATCCCGGCCTGGCCCAGCTCCCGGCCGAAGCCGGAGCGCTTGACCCCGCCGAAGGGCAGTTCCGCGCCTTCCAGGCCGACGCCGTCGACGAAGACCATGCCGGCGTCGATCCGGTCGGCGACCCGCTCCGCCTGCGCGGGGTCGGTGGTGAACACGTAGGAGCCCAGCCCGTAGGGGGTGGCGTTGGCCAGTTCGACGGCCTCGTCCTCCGACCGGGCCCGGTGGACGATCGCGACCGGGCCGAAGAACTCCTCGGCGGCGGCCGGCGACGTCGGCGACACGTTCGTCAGGACGCCGGGCGGGAAGTGGGCCCCTCGACGCCCCCGCGCGGAGACGAAGGTCGCCCCGGCGGCGACGGCCCGATCGACCTGTTCGTCGAGGTGCTCGGCGGCAGCGACCGAGGACAGCGGGGCCAGGCCGTCGGTCAGGGCGAGCACCTCCGCGGTGAACCTGTCGAGGAAGGCGTCGTAGAGGTCGTCGGCGACGATGAACCGCTTCGCGCCGTTGCACGCCTGCCCGGTGTTCTCGAACCGGGCCTCGACCGCCGCCCGGACGGTGGCGTCGAGGTCGTCGGTCGACAGCACGACGAAGGGGTCCGAGCCGCCCGGTTCGAGCACCACCTTCTTGAGGCTGCGCCCGGCCTGCGCGGCGACCTCCGCGCCGGCCCGCTCCGAACCGGTGAAGGAGACGCCCTGCACCCGGGGGTCCGCGATGGCGGCGGCGATCTGCTCGCGGGTGGCGTAGACGTTGACGTAGCAGCCCTCGGGGGCGCCCGCGTCGATGAACAGCTGCTGGAGGGCCGCGGCGGACTCCGGGCACTGCGAGGCGTGCTTGAGCACGATGGTGTTGCCCAGCGCGAGGTTCGGTGCGGCGAACCGGGCCACCCGGTAGTACGGGTAGTTCCAGGGCATGATCCCCAGCAGCGCGCCGACCGGCCGGCGGCGGACCAGCGCGGTGCCCTCCCCGCCCAGGAGCTCGATCGGCTCGTCGGCGAGGAACTCCTCGGCGTGCTCGGCGTAGTACCGGTGGATGGCGGCGCTGAACTCGACCTCCGCGAGGGCCTGGTCCAGCGGCTTGCCCATCTCCCGCCGGATGATCACGGCGAGCTGCGCGCCGCGCTCCTCGTGCAGGTCGACGACGGCGCTCAGCAGCCGGGGCGGCGGGTGGAGCCGTACGTCGGGCCGCGCGCCACCACCTACATCAACGTCCTGGTCTCGCGCGGCATCGCGCCGGACTTCGCCGGCGCCTGGCGGGTGGCCCTGGGCCTGGGCTGGCGGCGGTGGCTGGAGGAGTGCACGGCGGAGTTCACCGACCGCGACCTGCTGGTGGACGTCCTGGACGTGTCGGCGAAGTCGCTGGTGCAGTACGCCCTCGACTCCGTCCTGGCGCTGCGGGAAGCCGGTCTCGCCGCGGCGAGGGGCAACGCGGACGCCGAGGCGATCGCGTTGATCCAGCTGATCGCCGGCGGAGCACCGATGGCGCAGGACCTCGCGGAGGGGCGCCTGCACTACCGGCTGGGGCGCTGGCACACCGGTCTCGTGCTGTGGATCGACGCCCCCCGGCACGTCGACGCCCTGGACCTGGCCGTCGCGGCGGTGAGCACCCCGGCCTCGGACTGCAGCACCCTGGTGGCACGTGGCAGCACCGCCTCGCGCTGGATCTGGCTCTCCAGTGCGGACCTCCCGGACCTGTACCGGGTGGAGCAGGCCATGGCGGCGGCGCCCGGGGTCCGCGGCGCGGTGGGCCGGCCCGGCCGCGGACTCGAAGGGTTCCGGTCCAGCCACCAGGACGCCCTGGCGGCGCAGGCCCTGGTCGTCCGGCTCGCGTCCGACCGGCAGTTCACCGCCTACGCCGACGTCGAGCTGATCGACGCGCTCACCAAGGACCGGGCCGGCGCCCGGCGGTTCGTCGTCAACACCCTCGGACCGCTGGCCGGAGCCGACCCGGCGCTGCGGCAGGCGCTCCTCACCTACGTGCAGTGCGGCTTCAACACCACCCGGGCCGCCGCCGCCCTCTACGTGCACCGCAACACCGTCGAGCGGCGGGTCTCGCGCGCCAACGAGCTCTCGGCGGTCAAGGTCGAGGAGAACCCGGCCCACCTGGCGGCAGCGCTCCTCGTGCTGGACATCGCGCCCGGCATCCTCGCGACCGCCTCGAACTGACCTCGCACCACCGGACCTCGCACCACGGGACCTCGCACCACCTGACCTCACACCACGGGATCTCACACCACCGGACCTCACACCACGGGATCGACCGGCCGTTCGAGCCGGCGGAACCAGTGGAGGGCCGGCAGGGCGAGCAGGGTGGCGGCCAGCAGCGCCGCGAAGGCGAGCGCGGGGCGGGTGACGAGCAGTCCGACCACCGTCGCCAGCACGACCCCGCCCAGGTTGCCCGCCATCCAGATCAGCCCGGCCGCCGTGCTCTCGGCCCCCGGCGCGTGCCGCTCGCTCAGGGACAACCCGATGGGAAGGGCGGGAAGCAGCATGAACCCGGTCCCGAGGAGCGTGACGAACGCCGTCGGCGTGCTCGGGACCAGGGCCAGGTGCAGGCAGGCCATCGCGGTGACGGCGATCGCGGCGCCCATCACCTCGACCTCGCGGCCGCGCCGCTCCGCCCAGACCGGCACGACCGCGCAGCCGACCACGCCGGCGACCATCGTCAGCGCGAGGACGAGGCCGGCGGTGGGTTCGGCGACGCCCGCCGGCGCCAGCAGCGGTTGCACGAAGGTCGCGAGGGCGATGAACGTGCCCATCGGGATGACGGCCACCGCGCACAGCCGGCGCACGTGCCGGTTGCCGAACGCCGTCCGGAAGGCCCGGACGCCACCCGCACCGCCCGCCCCGCCAGTGGCCGGCGCCAACCCGTGGCTCGGGTGCGGGCGCAGACGCAGGGCGGCGACGAGGCACACCCCGGCGTCCAGGGCGACCAGGGCGGTGACGAAGGCGAGGGTGCGGATGTGGCCCTCGCCCGGCAGGCAGGCGCCGAGCAGGTAGCCCAGGACCATGCCGGCGAACGTCGCGGCGGACGCGGCGGCGACGCCGGTGGCGCGGTGCCGCTCCGCCAGGTAGGCCACGGCGAGACCCGGTATCGCGTTCAGGACGAACGGCTGTCCCACCGCGGCGACGGCCTGCCCGACGAACGCCCAGGTGAAGTCGTCGGCCACCAGCCGCAGGAACGCGCCGGCCGCGGTGAGGACCGCGCCCAGCACCAGCGCCGGACGCAGGAACCGGTCGAGCGCCAGACCGGCCGGGACCGCCAGCAGGACGTAGACCAGCGGGAAGACCTGGGACAGCCAACCGATCCGGTCCACCGGAACACCGAAGTGCCGCGCGGCGTCCTGCGTCACCGGCGCGTAGGTCACGAACAGCGCCTGGGACGCCACCGCCACCAGCCCGTGGGCGAGGAAGACCACCCACCGGCTCCGCACGGCCTGCTCCACCGGCTCCGCACGGCCTGCTCCACCGCCGCCGCCCCGGCTCCCGCGCGGCGGCCACGGGCCCGGCCGCGTTTCCGGGCCCCGCGCCGGATCACGGCGGCGGCGACCGCACCCGCACCCAGGACGGCAACTCCGCGCACTCGCCGCCGCGAGGTCGACAACTCCGGCATCCCCTTGCCCTTCTCGGTCGATCAGTGGTGCTCCACTGTCACGACCCGGACCGCCCCTGGATACGCCGCGGTGCACCACCCTCCGCCCCACCCGGTGCACCCGGCACCACCCACGGGCCCGACCACGCGAAGAGCCGGGACGGCAGGATGTGAACCTGCGACCCCTTGACCCCCGGTCACGTACGTTCGCCGGCCTGCCGATCGACCGCGCCACGCCTCGGCCGGCGCGGTGCCCTCGGAGGGGCGGTCAACGAGCACCGCTGTTCCGCTTCATCCGGCGGTCTCCACCAGCACGATCTGGACGAGATAGGGAAGGACCGCGACCGCCTGGGGGTCGTGGTCGAGCAGCACCGCGACCGATGCCCGGCCGTGGGCCCGTAGTGCCTCGACCGGGCGCGCCCAGCGGGGCGGGTCGAGGGGAGCGCGCGGTGCGGCCGGTCGCCGCTCCTGCGCGACGCCGATCGCCGGGACAGTGGAGGGTGCCGGACCGGGCACCGCCGCGACCCGTGACTTCTGTGCCAGCAGCGCCTCGCAGTGCTGCGCCAACCCGGTCTCCACAGCGGAGATCCAGGTGAGCCCGGCGGCCGCACCCACCGGGGGACGGAACGGGGGTCGGGGAAGCGGCGGCGCGCCGAAGGCGTCCTCGTGCGGTATCCGGCGCAGCGAGCCGGTGGCCAGGTCCAGCCCCCACACCGAGGGCTGCTCCTCGGACGGGCATGCGGGCCGGTGGGCCGCCAGCGCGCCGTAGGCGGCGAGAGCCGTGAGGGCGGCGGCGGTGCGATCCTCGCCGGGGTCCTGCCCGCTGCCCGCGACGACTGCGCCGAGCACCGCGCCCAACAGGCCGGTGTGGTCTCGGGCCACCCCGTCCGCCCGGGCGAGGAACTGCCCGGCGTCCACTGCCTCCCCGCCGATGCGCTGCAGGAAGGCTGCCCGCGCCTCCGCCTGGGTGATCCCCCGCCGACTGCCGCCGTCCGGGTCCGCGGCGGAGGCGTCCGATCGCAGCTCCATGGCCCTCCCTCACTACGGGCTCCCGCTGTCGGTGAGCCTCTTGGCCCATGGAACACGGACTGGATATCCGCCTGATCATCCCGCGATATAAGCCGCTCCCCGGGAGCTGTCCCGGATGACGAGGGTGCAGCACTTCGCGCTACCACCGCCCTTCAGCAGCTCGGACAGGTCCGTGCCGATCGGTCGGAAGCCGCGCTCACGCAACTGCCTCATCACACCGGAGGCGGCTTCCGGCAGGATGACATGGAGGCCGTCGCTGACCGCGTTCAGGCCGAACACCTCGGCGTCCGCCTCGCTGACCAGGATGGCGTCCGGGAAGAGCCTCCGCAGGACTGCCTGGCTGCCGGCGGAGAAGGCTTCCGGGTAGTACATGATCTCGTCGCCGTCGAGCACGGTCAGGGCCGTGTCGAGGTGGTAGAACCGCGGGTCCACGAGCTCCAGACTGATCACCGGGCGCCCGAAGAACTCCTGCGCCTCCGCGTGCGCCTCGGGACTGCTGCGGAACCCGGTCCCGGCCAGCAGCCAACCGGCGGTGGCGAGGAAGTCGCCCTCGCCCTCGTTCACATGGACCGGGTCGCACAACTCCCGGTAGCCCCGGGCCCGGAACCACTCCAGATAGGCGGGGCCTTCGGCGGCCCGCTCCGCGTTGCGGAACCGGACCCCGAGCACTCTGCCGTCCACCACCGTCGCGCCGTTCGCCGCGTAGACCATGTCCGGGTATCCGGGCAGCGGGTCGATCAGCTCCACCTGGTGGCCCAGCGACCGGTGGAGAGCGAGAAGTTGTTCCCACTGGGCTACGGCGAGGTCGGTGTCCACCGGCTGGGCGGGATCCATCCACGGGTTGATCGAATACGTCACCTCGAAGTAGGTGGGGCGGCACATCAGGTACCGGCGGGGGCGGGCGGTGCGGACCTGCGGGAAATCATTCATGGCAGGGTTCCTTCGACGGGATACGGCAGACGGCACGGTGCGGAGGCGTCACCCGGTCCTGGCCCACGGGCACCGGACGGGTGAGGTGAGGTGAGGTGGCGTCCTCGGCGTCGGCAGCCGGGCCGCTCGCGGAAGTTGCCGATCGAGGGTCGACCGGCCCGGGGCCGGCCGCAGGGGGACGCTGAGAATGTGTGTCGGCGCGGAATCACACGCATTTGCCGGGGCGTCGGCGAAACCGCCCGGGCCGGGAAGCGGGATCCGAGTACTCGGATTCCTCGGGCACATCAGCGGCCCGATCATGGCACATCCGGATGCCTGCGGGAAGACCTGGCATCCGCCTTTCTTCATGGTTGTGATGTTCCCGTGGAGGTTGCCGGTGCACTACATTGTCAGGGTCGGGGGGGTGTCCAACGGACTGCGCTGCAGCTCAAGTGGCTTGCCATGCAATCGATTCGGGCCGCAGAGGACCCTCCTCCGACGGCCCCTTCGATCGGCTGCGCTTCGCGTCCCGACGCTGCCGTTCCCGCAGGCGTCCAGGTCACGTGGTCCACGTTGGTGGGGAAGGGAACATGGTGGAGGACATCAGATTCTCCGTGCTCGGGCCCGTGCGCATGCATCGGGGCGAGACCGTTCTCCCGTCCCGGTCGCCACAGCTGCAGGCTCTTCTGGTGGCCCTGCTGCTCCGTGCCGGACGATCGGCCTCGGCGCACGAACTCATCACGGCGATCTGGGGCGAATCCTCCCCGGACTCCGCGCTGTCGAGCCTGCGCACGTATGCGTGGCGCCTGCGCCAGGCCCTGGAGGTCGACCGCGCCGACCCCAAGTTACTCATTTCCCTGCACGACGGATACCAGTTGGTGGTCGCTCCGGACTCGGTGGACGCGAACTACGCGGAGAAGTTGGCCGCTGACGCCGCACGGGCCCGTTCGCAGGGCCGGGACGACGACTGCAGCCGACTGCTGGACGAGGCCCTGGGGCTGTGGCAGGGCGAGCCCCTGTCGGGTGTTCCGGGCCCTTACGCGGACCAGCAGCGTTCACGGCTCCACGAACTTCGGCGGGGTCTGCTGGAAGAGCGTTTCGACCACAATCTCCGATTGGGTCGGAACTCGGCCGTCATACCCGAGCTCACCGCGTTCATAGCCGAAAACCCGCTGCAGGAAAGGCCCTACGGGTTCCTGATGCGGGCGCTGTACGCCTCCGGCCGCCAGGCCGACGCGCTGGCGGTGTTCGCCCGGGCCCGACACGTCCTGGCCGAGGAACTGGGCGTCGATCCCGGGCCGGAATTGACCGCGCTCCATGCCCGTGTCCTGGCCGGCGACCCACTGCTCAGCGCTGCCCCGCACAGGCAGGGGCAGCAGCAGGCCCAGCAGGAGCCGGAGTCGGTCCCCGCACCGCAGGCGGGCCGGCCGGACGAGGCGTCCGCACCGGTCGGAGCGGACGCGGAGGATGCGCCCGGGAGCGGCGGCAGCCCCCACCTGGTCTCCCGACCCGCCCAACTTCCGGCGGACACGGCTGATTTCACCGGGCGCACGGCCGAGGTGATCGACCTGTGCCGGGTACTCACCAGCACCACCAGGACGTCGCTGCCCGTGGTGTCCGTCGCGGGCATGGGCGGCATCGGGAAGACCACGCTGGCGCTGCGGGTCGCCCATCTGGCCAAGCCCCGGTTCACCGATGGACAGCTGTACGCCGACCTGGGCGGCAACGGGCTGGAGCCCGCCGAGCCGAGGACGGTCCTGGGCAGCCTGCTGACGACGCTGGGGGTTCCGGGGCACGCCCTCCCCAACGCGACCGAGGACCGCGCGCGCCTCTTCCGCTCCGTGCTCGACGGGCGACGCATCCTGCTCCTGCTCGACAACGCCCGGGATCCGGCGCAGGTCAGGCCGCTGCTACCGGGCTCGGCCGACTGTGCGGTGATCGTCACCAGCCGGGCCCGACTCACCGGACTGCCCACCTCCGCCCAGGCCGATCTGAACGTCTTCACGACCGACGAGGCCGTCGGCCTGCTGCGCTCGATCGTCGGCGAGGAGCGCGTCACCGACGAGCACGCCGCCACCGAACTGGTGACAGCCTGTGGGCATCTTCCGCTGGCCGTCCGGATCGTGGCCGCGCGACTGGCCGCCCGCCCGCAGTGGCAGGTCGAGACGATGACCCGTCGGCTTGCCGACCAACGCCGTCGCATCGGTGAACTGCGGGCCGGGGACCTGGCGGTGGCCGCGGCCTTCGAACTCGGCTACCGCCAACTGACGGCCGATCAGGCCAGGGCGTTCCGGCTGCTCGCGCCCGCGCCCCGGACCGGCATCGGACTGGCTGCCGCCGCCGCGGCCCTCGATCTCGCCGAGGAGGATGCCGAGGACCTGCTGGAAGCACTGGTGGACGCCGCCATGCTGGAGGCGCCCCTGCCCGGCCGGTACCGGTTCCACGATCTGGTCCGCGCCTTCGCGCTGCAGCTCCCGGCTCCCCCGCCCTCCGAGGACGACGACGAGCGCGGTGCGGCGCTGAGCCGGATGCTCGACCACCTGCTCGCCGGAGGATCCACCGCCTTCCGGCACATGGTTCCGGGCGACCCGGTCGGCGTCTTCCTGGTCCGCAGCCCCGCCGCGGGTCCGCAGCTCGACTCGCTGGCGGAGGCACGGGCCTGGGTGGCCGCCGAGTTCGACTGCATCACCAACGCGGTGACCCTGGCCGCCCAGAGCCCGTCCGGGCCCGACGGCCGGCTGCTGCGCACGGCGACCGACCTGCTGGTCGCCCTGAGTCCGTACGGCAAGGGCATTCCCTACGGCCAACTGGCCGAGGCTGCCCGGACGGTGGCGGAGACGGCGGCCCTGCGGGGCGACGACCGCGCGGAAGGCCGGGCCCGCTTCGTCTGCGGCAACGCCGCTCTGCAGAACATCCAGCTGGCGGAGGCCGACCTGCACATCCGGCTGGCGACCGAGGCCTGCCTGCGCGCGGACGACCGGGTCATCCTTCAGCAGACCCTCAACGACCAGGGTCTGATCGCCCAGTTCCAGCAGAACTACGCCGACGCCGTCCGCTTCTACGACCGGGGGACGCTGCTCGCCCGGGAGTTGGGACACCACTCCGGCGAACTGGCGACCATCCTCAACGCCGCGCAGGCCCGCCTTCGCAGCGGAAGGGCCGAGGAGGCACTGCAGGCCTGCGACGAAGCCCTGGTCGCCCTGCGCGCGGTGGCGGACCGGAACGGAATCGCCTACGCCCACTACGTCCGCGGTCTGGCGCTGCACGAGTTGGAGCGCTACGACGACGCCGCCGCGAGTTACCTGAGCTGTCTGGCGCTCTGCGAGGCCGAGGGCATCCGGGGCCGGGAAGCGCAGGCGCGGCTCCGCCTCGCGGACACCTTGCGGATGACGGGCAAGTCCGTCGAGGCACTGTCCCAGGCCCAGCAGGCGCTGGCCCTCTGCGAGGAGCTGGGCGCGGAACGCGACCGCGGGCACGCACTGGTCGTGCTCAGCCAGGTCCTCGCCGAACAGGGTGAGCTCCGGTCCGCACTGGCCCGGGCCGTGCAGGCACACGCCGTGTTCACCAGGCTGGGGCTCCCGGACGCCGTTCAGGCGGGAGCCCTCGTCGCCGACCTCGAACTGGCCCAGGGGCCGGCGGACGACTGAATCACCGGGTACCGCCGCGGTACCCGCACCGGCCTCAGCCCGTGCTGTTCCACTCGCCGGCCGGCGCCGCAGTCGGCGTGGAGACCGGCGCCGGGGTCGGCGTGGAGGCCGGCGCCGGGGCCGGTGCGTCGGCCTGCACGGTCACCGACCGGCCCGGCATCGGGACGCCGAGGTGAACCGGGGCCGCCGAGACCGCGAGAGCCAGGACGGACGCGCACCCGGCCGCGGCCGCGGTCGCACCAACACGCAGCGCCAGTGACTGTATCGATCGCTTCATCAGAGTGTCCGTTCACTCGGGGGGCTGGGTTCGAGGAACAGTCTTCTCGCGCTCGATCTCACGCTGATACACGCCCGATCGCCGACTCCTCCCCCGCTCCGATCGGCCCGCCCAGGGCTCCGCGATCCGGCGTATATCGGCGCTGTGGAACATCGTCATCACGACGATCCGAGCCGGCGGCCGCAGGGCCCCGGCCGGGACGGCAGCGATCGGGCAGGGGTGTACGGCACCTCGGCCGACATCAGCGGCCCCACCCGAGCACCTGCTGCCTCCCAGGTCGTCTCCACCGCACCCGCCTGCTCCTGGGAGAGGAACGAAACGCAATGACCGACGTGACCGAGGACCTGCAGACCTACCTGGTGGTCGTCAACCACGAGGAGCAGTACTCCGTGTGGCGCTCCGACCGTGAGCTGCCCAACGGCTGGAACGCCGTCGAATCGCCGGCCGGCCGGGCCGAGTGCCTCGCCCGCATCGAGGAGCTGTGGACGGACATGCGTCCGCTCAGCGTCCGCTGACCCGATCACCGCTCAGCACGATCACCGCTCAGCACGATCCGCGCACAGCACGATCCGCGCACAGCACCCGGGCCGGGCCGCCCAGATCGGCGGCCCCGCCCCGGGTGATCGGAGAAAGCCCCCGGCCCTGTCGACGTTCAGAAGGTGACATGCCTGCATCAAGCTTGGAGTCGGACAGCTCCATGGACGAATCCCCCCGCACTGCCCGCACTCCGTACGAGTTCGACCTCCTGGCTCTCGCGCAGGGAACCACCGTCCCCGGCCCGCCGACCACCCTCGTGGCCATGTTCGAGGACCAGGCCGCCCGCACCCCGCACGCCCCGGCCGCGGTCTGCGGAACGACCACCAGCTCGTACGCGGAGCTCAACGCCCGGGCGAACCGGCTCGCCCGGCTGCTGGCCGCCCGCGGCATCGGCCCCGAGGACCGGGTCGCGGTGCTGCTGCCCCGCAACCACGACCTGCTCACCGCGCTGCTGGCCGTCCTCAAGTGCGGTGCGGCCTATGTCCCGCTCGACCCCGGACACCTGGGCCGGCGGATCGGCCTGATCCTCGACGACACCCGGCCGGCCTGCCTGATCACCGACACCAGGACGTCCCCGGACCGCACCTGGGACCTGCCGGTCCTCCGGCTGGACACCCCCGAGCACCGCACGGCCTGCGCCGACCGGTCACCCGACGACCTCACCGACACCGACCGGGTCGCACCACTGTCCCCGCAGCATCCGGCCTACCTCATCTACACCTCCGGCTCGACCGGAACGCCCAAGGGTGTGGTCGTCGAGCACCATGCCGCGGCTGCCTACCTCCAGTGGACCGTCCACCTCAACCAGGACCTCTCCGGGAGTGTGCCGTTCCACGGCTCGGTCTCCTTCGACGGCACCGCGACCGCCCTCTTCGGCCCCCTGGTCTCCGGCGGGCTGATCGTCCTCGCCGACCTGGACCACGACCCGCAGACCCGTGCCAACCTGCTGGACCACCCGGCGTCCTTCCTCAAGGGCACACCCAGCCTCCTCCCCCGACTGATGGACCTCGGAAGCGAGTTCGCACCGAGCGGGGTGCTCATGCTCGGTGGCGAGCAGCTGACCGGCCAGGCCCTGGCCGGCTGGCGGTCCCGGTACCCCGGCACAGCCGTGGTCAACAGCTACGGCCCCAGCGAGGTGGTGGTCGCCTGCACGCAGTACCGGGTGGAGCCCGGCAGCCCGCTGCCGGCCGGCCCGCTTCCGATCGGGCGCCCGGCCTGGAACACCAGCATCCACCTGCTGGACGGCGACCTGCGACCCGTCGCGCCGGGCGCGGTGGGCGAACTCCACGTCGGCGGGCCCGGCCTGGCCCGCGGGTACTGGAACCGCCCCGGCCCCACGGCCGCCGCCTTCCTCCCGGACCCGGCCGGAGCCGCCGGGGCGCGGATGTACCGCACCGGTGACCTCGCCCGCTGGAACGCCGACGGCCAGCTGGAGTTCCTGGCCCGCGCGGACGGGCAGCTCAACCTGCGCGGGTACCGCATCGAACCGGGCGAGGTGGAGGCGGCCCTGCGCCGTGAGCCGGCGGTCGCCCAGGCCGTCGTGACGGTCCGCGAGGACCGCGAGGGCGACCGGCGTCTCGTCGGCTACGTGGTCGCGGAGCACGACGCGCACCTCGACCCGGCGGCACTGTGCGAACTCGTCGGCACCCTGCTTCCCCCCTACATGGTCCCCAGCACCGTCGTCGTGCTCGACCGACTGCCCCTGAACAGCAGCGGCAAGATCGACCGCGGCGCGCTGCCGGCCCCCGCATACCGGACCACCGGCAGCGGGGGTGACGTCCGCACCCCGGTCCAGGAAGTCCTGTGCCATCTCTACGCCGATGTGCTCGGTGTCACCGAGGTCGGCCTCGACGACGACTTCTTCCACCTCGGCGGCCACTCCCTGCTCGCGTTCAGACTCATCGGCCTGGTGCGCTCCACCCTCCGCGCGGAACTCGACCTCCGGACGCTCACCGACGCCCCCACGGTGCGCCTGCTGGCGCCGCGGCTGCTGCGGAGCACCCGGCCCCGGCCGACGCTCGCCGCCGCGCCGCGCCCGGCCGTGCTCCCCCTCTCCCCCGCCCAGCAACGGCTCTGGTTCCTCGACCAGTTGGAGGGACCCAGCGCGGTGTACAACCTGCCGTTCCGGCTGTCCCTGCCGGGTCCCGCGGACCCCGCCGTGCTGCGGCGGGCGCTCCAGGACGTGACCTGCCGGCACGAGAGCCTGCGCACGGTGTTCCTGCCCGGACCCGACGGAGACCGGCCCCGCCAGTGCGTGCTGCCCGAGTCCACCGTCCCCGCGCTCTCGGTGGTGACGGACGGCGGCCTGGCCGCCGCGCTGGACGCGGCCTCGGCCCACGTGTTCGACCTGGCCGCCGAGCCGCCGCTGCACGCCTGGATGTTCCCGTCCGACGAACCGGACACCACGGCCGTCCTGCTGCTCGCGCACCACATCGCGGTCGACGGCTGGTCGAAGGCACCCCTGGCACGTGACCTGGTGACCGCCTACCGGGCCCGCAGCCAGGGGCTCGTCCCGCAGTTCGACGTCCTTCCGGTGCAGTACGCGGACTACACGCTGTGGCAGCGGGAGCTCCTGGGCGACCCCGCGGCCCCGGCCGGCCTGCGCTCCGAGCAGGCCGACTACTGGCGCGCCGCCCTGGACGGGATACCCAGCGCCGTCGACCTGCCCACCGACCGCGCCCGGCCACCGGTGCTGGGCCACTCCGGCGGCCGCACCGCCCTGACGATCGACCCGCACCTGCACGCCCGGGCGGCGGAGTTCGCCCGCACCCACCGGGCCACCACGTTCATGGTGCTGCACGCGCTCATCGCCGCACTGCTGACCAGGCTCGGGGCCGGCACCGACATCCCCATCGGCACACCTGTCGCCGGCCGCACCGAGGAGGGCCTCGCCGACCTGGTCGGCTGCTTCGTCAACACCCTCGTGCTCCGCACCGACACCCAGGGCGATCCGAGTTTCACCGAGCTCCTGCACCGGGTGCGGGAGACCGACCTGGCCGCCTACTCGCACCAGGACCTCCCGTTCGAAGAGGTCGTCGAGGCCGTCAATCCGGACCGCTCACCGGCGCACCACCCGCTGTTCCAGATCATGCTGGCCTTCAACAACACCGACACCGCGGCCACCCCGGACCGGGACCGCGACCCGGTGCCGTTGGACCTCCGCGGCGCGATGTTCGATCTCACCTTCTCCCTGAGCGAGCACTTCTCGGCGACCGGCGCACCGGAAGGCATGTCCGGCGTCCTGCAGTACTCCACCGACCTCTTCGACCGGGACACGGTCGAGCTCATCGGCGCCCGACTGCTCCGACTGCTGGGCTCGGCGCTGGACAGCCCCGACGCGCCGGTCGGCGACCTCGACATCTTCGTCCCCGGCGAGCTCGCGGTGCTGCACGACCTCCCCGGGAAGGCCGACTTCGACGGCGCCGGCGACGGGCCGCGGTCGGTGCTGGAGGGGTTCGCGGCGCAGGTGGCGCGCGATCCGGACGCGGAGGCTGTGGTCTGCGGCGAGCAGCGGCTCAGCTACCGGGACCTGGCCGACCGGTCCGACGCACTGGCCGAGGCCCTGCTCGCTGCCGGGGTCGGCCCCGAGTCCCGGGTCGGCGTCTGCCTGGAGCGCAGCCAGTGGCTGCCCGTCGCGCTGCTGGGCATCTGGAAGGCCGGCGGCGCGTACGTCCCGCTCGACCCCGAATACCCGCCCGCCCGCCTCACCGACATGGCCCAGGACGCGGCGCTCAGCTGCATCGTCACCCAGCACGAGCTGGCCGACCTGGCCGCCTCGCTGCACACCGCACCGGTCCTGGTCGAAGACCTCCCCCGCACGGCGTCCCGCAGGACCGACCCGCACCTGCCGGCCGGGAACGCGCTCGCCTACGTGATCTACACCTCCGGCTCGACCGGCCGGCCCAAGGGCGTCGGCATCGACCACGGCAGCCTGATCCGGTTCTTCGCGGGCATGGAGCAGTCCTGCCCGTTGGGCCGGAACGACACCATCGCCGCGCTCACCAGCATCTGCTTCGACATCTCGACCGTCGAACTGCTGCTGCCGCTCGTCCTCGGCAGCCGCATCGTCGTGATGACGAAAGAGCAGTCCCTGGACGCCCGTGAGCTTGCCGACCGCGTGCGGGAGGACGGTGTCACCGTCCTGCAGGCCACGCCCACGTCCTGGCGCATGCTGCTCGAAGCGGGCGGCGACTGGGGGCAGCTGACCCACGCGATGTCCGGCGGTGAGCCCCTCACCACCGAGCTGGCCGCGGGGCTCCTCGAACGCGGTCTGCGGGTCTGGAACCTGTACGGACCCACCGAGGCCACCGTCTGGTCCTCGCTCGCGGAGATCACGGCAGCGGCCGATGCCGCGACGGTGGGCCGCACGATCGGCGGGGCGCGCCACTACGTCCTCGACCCGCACGGCCGCCCGGTACCGGTCGGTGTGACGGGCGAGCTCTACATCGGCGGCGGCATCGTCGCCCGCGGCTACCTGGGCCGCCCGGCCCAGAGCGCGGAGCGCTTCGTCCCCGACCCGCTGGGGCCCCCGGGATCCCGGATGTACCGCACCGGTGACCGGGTCCGCTGGCTCGCCGACGGCAATCTGCAGTGCCTGGGCCGCCTCGACAGCCAGGTCAAGATCCGGGGCTTCAGGATCGAACCGGGTGAGATCGAATCGGTGCTCGGCAGCTGTCCCGGCGTCGACTTCGCCGCAGTGGTGGTGCGGCCGGACCCGACCGGCGGGCAGCGCCTGATCGGATACGTGCTGCCCCGATCGCCCGGCTCGGTGACCCCGGCGGAGCTGCGCGCCTGGTGCGGACGCCAACTGCCGGCCCACATGGTGCCCGCACGCCTGCTGCTGATCGACTCCGTCCCACGGACCCCCGGCGGAAAGCTGGACCGCCAGGGGTTCCCCGACCCGGACAGCGCTCCCGAGGGCCCCGATGCCGGGCACGAACCTCCGCGGAACGAGGTCGAACGGACCCTCGCCGACATCTGGGGCCGCCTGCTCGGGCTGCGGAACCCCGGTATCCGGGACGACTTCTTCGCAAGCGGCGGGCACTCGCTCCTCGCCACCCGGCTGATCTCCCGGATCCGGGCGGAGTTCCAGGTCGACTTCCCGCTGCGGGAGTTCTTCCGGGCTCCCACGATCGCCGATCTGGCCACCGCGGTCGAAGACCTCGTCACCGCTCAAATGTCCGACCTGACCGAGGAAGAACTCCGAGACATGCTCGCCAAAATGGATGCGTCGTGAACGAGAACGAGAACACGCCCGCCACGGCGGACGCCCTGCGCCGGGAACTCATCGCCAAGCGGCTGGCCGGCCGGAAGACCGCGGCCGCCGGTGGTGCGGTCGGTGGTCGGATGGAGCGGGTGGAGCGGGGCGGGGCACTACCGGTCTCCTTCGCCCAGGAGCGGCTGTGGCTGCTGGACCGGCTCTCGGCGAGTAGCGACGAGTACCTCCTCAAGTACGTGTGGCGGGTGCGCGGTCGGTTGGACCGGTCGGCCTGGCAGCAGGCCCTGGACGACGTCGTCGCCCGGCACGAGGTGCTGCGCACCGCCCTGATCGAGGTCGACGGACGCCCTCTCCAACGCATCGCCGACCACGCCACCGTCCCCACCCAGTGGCACGACCTCACCACCACCCCCGCCGAGCAGCGCCTCGACCACGCCCGCGACCTGGCCACCGCCTTCTCCACCCGGCCCTTCGACCTCGCCACCGCCCCCCTCCTGCGCTGCGCCGCCTGGACCCTGGACACCGACGACCACCTCCTCGTCGTCACCTTCCACCACATCGCCTCCGACGGCTGGTCCGCCAAGATCTTCACCGACGAACTCACCACCTGCTACGAAGCACGCACCACCGGCACCACCCCCACCCTCCCGACGCTCCCCGTCCAGTACGCCGACTTCGCCTCCTGGCAGCGCAACCACCTCACCGGCCAGGTCCTCGAGGACCAACTCGCCCACTGGCGCACCGCCCTGGCCGACCTCCCCGTCCTCGACCTCCCCACCGACCACCCACGACCCACCACCCGCACCGGCCGCGGCGGCACCCTCACCCACACCCTCCCCACCACCCTCATCACCCAGCTCGAAACCCTCGCCCGCACCCACCGCGCCACCACCTTCATGGTCCTGCTCGCCGCCTTCCACACCGTCCTCGCCCGCTGGTCCGGACAGACCGACATCGCCATCGGCACCCCCATCGCCGGCCGCAACCGCGCCGAAACCGAAGGACTCATCGGCTTCTTCGTCAACACCCTCGTCACCCGCGCCGACCTCACCGACAACCCCACCTTCACCACCCACCTCACCCGCGTCCGCGACAACGTCCTCAACGCCTTCGACCACCAAGACCTCCCCTTCGAACGACTCGTCGAAGACCTCAAACCCCCACGCGACCCCAGCCGCAACCCCCTCTTCCAGGCCTGGTTCGTCACCCAGAACTTCGAGCAGGCCGAGGCGCACCACGGCTCCATCCAGCTGTCGCCGATGAGCCTGGACACCGGCGATCCCTCCTCGCCCTTCGACATCTCGCTGATCACGCGGCCCGTCGAAGGCGGGATGAAGTTCCACTTCACCTACGCCAGGGATCTGTTCGACGCCGACTCCGTCGAGCGGCTGGCGAGCCACCTGCGCCGACTTCTCGAAACAGTGGCGCTCACCCCTGACGTCCCGGTCGGAAGCGTGGACCTGCTGACGGACGAGGAGCGGCGGGCTCTCGCCGTCCTCAGCGCGCCGGTCGAGGTGACCGGTGAGCCGCCGTCGGTCCTGGAGGCCTTCGCGGCCCAGGTGGCACGCGATCCGGACGCGGTGGCCGTGGTCTGCGGAGAACAGCACCTCACCTACCGCGAACTGGCCGACCGCTCCGACGCACTCGCCGACGCACTACGCACCACCGGAGTCGGCCCCGAAGCCCGGGTCGGCGTCTGCCTGGAACGCAGCCCCTGGCTGCCCGTCGCACTCCTCGGCATCTGGAAAGCCGGCGGCGCCTACGTCCCCCTCGACCCCGCCTACCCCCACGCCCGCCTCACCCACATGGCCCAGGACGCCGCCCTGACCTGCCTCGTCACCCAACACACCCTGGCCGACCTCGCCACCTCACTGCACCCCGCACCCGTCCTGGTCGAAAACCTCCCCGCCACCGGCACCCGCACCCCGCACCCGCCGGCCGGGAACACGCTCGCCTACCTCATCTACACCTCCGGCTCCACCGGCCGACCCAAGGGCGTCGCCGTCGACCACCCCGCCCTGGCCCGCCACACCCACACCATCCGCGAGCACTACCGACTCACCCCCCACGACCGCGTCCTGCAATTCGCCTCCTACTCCTTCGACCCCTTCCTGGAGCAGCTGCTCCCGGCCCTGCTCAGCGGCGCCCGGGTGGTGATCCGGCCGAACGATCCGTGGCTGCCGACCCACCTCCCGTCCGTGATCGAGCAGTTCGGCGTCACCGTGGCCAACTTCCCGCCGGCGTACTGGGCGGAGATGGTGTCGGGCCTGTCGGCGGCCCAGGTGCCCGCGATGGCCACCCTGCGGCTGTTGATCCTCGGCGGCGAGGTCCTGCCCCCCACCGCGCTCGCCGTCTGGCAGCAGCACCTCCCCAGCGTCACCGTCATCAACGCCTACGGCCCCACCGAGACCACCGTGACCGCCACCGCCCACACGGTCCGGGGGGAGACTCCGGGCAGGGTGCCGATCGGTACCGCTCTGGGCGGTCGGCGGACCTACGTCCTCGACCCCCACGGCAACCCCACCCCCCTCGGCATCCCCGGCGAACTGTGCATCGGCGGCCCCGAACTCGCCCGCGGCTACCACCACCAACCCGCCCTCACCGCCGACCGCTTCACCCCCGACCCCCACGGACCCGCCGGCAGCCGCCTCTACCACACCGGCGACCGCGTCCGCCGCCTCCCCGACGGCACCCTCCACTACCTCGACCGCCTCGACAACCAGATCAAACTCCGCGGCTACCGCATCGAACTCGACGAAATCCGAACCACCCTCACCAACCACCCCCACATCACCGCAGCCATCACCACCATCCGCGAAGACCGCCCCGGACACCCCCGCCTCACCGCCCACTACACCACCACCGACACCACCCCCCTCACCACCACCACCCTCCGCACCTGGTGCACCACCACCCTCCCCGACCACATGATCCCCACCGACTTCATCCACCTCACCACCCTCCCCACCACCCCCACCGGCAAAATCGACCACCAAGCCCTCCCCGCACCCACCACCGATCGCACCACCACCGACACCGACTACACCGCCCCGCGCAACCCCACCGAACAGACCATCGCCGACATCTGGGCCGAAGTCCTCGGCACCACCTCCATCGGCATCGACGACAACTTCTTCGAACTCGGCGGCCACTCGCTCCTCGCCACCATGGCCGTCTCGCGGATCGCCGAACAGCTCAACCGCTCGGTCGAACTGCGCACCATCTTCGAGAAGCCCTGCATCCGCGACTTCGCCGAGCAGGTCGCGGCCGCCGGTGGTGCGGTCGGTGGTCGGATGGAGCGGGTGGAGCGGGGCGGGGCACTACCGGTCTCCTTCGCCCAGGAGCGGCTGTGGCTGCTGGACCGCCTCTCCACCACCCGGGACGAGTACACCCTCAGCCATGTGTGGCGGGTGCGCGGTCGGTTGGACCGGTCGGCCTGGCAGCAGGCCCTGGACGACGTCGTCGCCCGCCACGAGGTGCTGCGCACCGCCCTGATCGAGGTCGACGGACGCCCCGTCCCACGCATCGCCGACCACGCCACCGTCCCCACCCAGTGGCACGACCTCACCACCACCCCCGCCGAGCAGCGCCTCGACCACGCCCGCGACCTGGCCACCGCCTTCTCCACCCGGCCCTTCGACCTCGCCACCGCCCCCCTCCTGCGCTGCGCCGCCTGGACCCTGGACACCGACGACCACCTCGTCACCGTCACCTTCCACCACATCGCCTCCGACGGCTGGTCCGCCAAGATCTTCACCGACGAACTCACCACCTGCTACGAAGCACGCACCACCGGCACCACCCCCACCCTCCCGGCCCTGCCCGTCCAGTACGCCGACTTCGCCTCCTGGCAGCGCAACCACCTCACCGGCCAGGTCCTCGACGACCAACTCGCCCACTGGCGCACCGCCCTGGCCGACCTCCCCGTCCTCGACCTCCCCACCGACCACCCCCGACCCACCACCCGCACCGGCCGCGGCGGCACCCTCACCCACACCCTCCCCACCACCCTCATCACCCAGCTCGAAAACCTCGCCCGCACCCACCGCGCCACCACCTTCATGGTCCTGCTCGCCGCCTTCCACACCGTCCTCGCCCGCTGGTCCGGACAGACCGACATCGCCATCGGCACCCCCATCGCCGGCCGCAACCGCGCCGAAACCGAAGGACTCATCGGCTTCTTCGTCAACACCCTCGTCACCCGCACCGACCTCACCGACAACCCCACCTTCACCACCCACCTCACCCGCGTCCGCGACAACGTCCTCAACGCCTTCGACCACCAAGACCTCCCCTTCGAACGACTCGTCGAAGACCTCAAACCCCCACGCGACCCCAGCCGCAACCCCCTCTTCCAGGTGCTGTTCGACGTCAACGACCGGCCCGCCACCCGGGTCACCGCTGCCGGGGCCGAGTTCACGCCCGTCGATCTCCCGCGGAACACGGCGAAGTTCGATCTCTCGCTCTCCTTCGGCACGGGCCGGGAGGGTCGCTTCTCCCTCCATGTCGAGTACGCCACCGACCTCTTCGACCGGGCGACCGTCCTCCGCCTGGCCTCCCATGTCGAAAGCGTCCTGACCGAGATCGCCCACGCGCCCCGCACCAGGGTCGGCGACCTGCGGATGCTTTCCGCGGAGGAGCAGAAGAGCGTCGAGGCCTTCAGCGCGCCGGTCGAGGTGGCCGGCGAGCCGCCGTCGGTCCTGGAGGCGTTCGCGGCCCAGGTGGCACGCGATCCGGACGCGGTGGCCGTGGTCTGCGGAGAACAGCACCTCACCTACCGCGAACTGGCCGACCGCTCCGACGCACTCGCCGACGCACTAAGCACCACCGGGGTCGGCCCCGAAGCCCGGGTCGGCGTCTGCCTGGAACGCAGCCCCTGGCTGCCCGTCGCACTCCTCGGCATCTGGAAAGCCGGCGGCGCCTACGTCCCCCTCGACCCCGCCTACCCCCACGCCCGCCTCACCCACATGGCCCAGGACGCAGACCTGACCTGCCTCGTCACCCAACACACCCTGGCCGACCTCGCCACCTCACTGCACACCACACCCGTCCTGGTCGAAAACCTCCCCGCCACCGGCACCCGCACCCCGCACCCGCCGGCCGGGAACACGCTCGCCTACCTCATCTACACCTCCGGCTCCACCGGCCGACCCAAGGGCGTCGCCGTCGACCACCCCGCCCTGGCCCGCCACACCCACACCATCCGCGAGCACTACCGACTCACCCCCCACGACCGCGTCCTGCAATTCGCCTCCTACTCCTTCGACGCCGCACTCGAACAGACCCTCCCCGGCCTCACCGCCGGAGCCCGGGTGGTGATCCGCCCCGACCGGATGTGGACCGTCGAGGAACTCTGCGAGCAGATCCACGCCCACGGCATCACCGTCATGGAGCTGGTCCCCACCTACTGGGCCGAGTTCGCCGCCGGCCTCACCCCCACCTCCCGCGACCTCCTCGCGACACTGCGCCTGGTGATCACCGGCGGCGAGGTCCTGCCGCCCGCTCCCACCGACGCCTGGTTCACCCACCTCCCGCACGTCCCCGTCGTCAACACCTACGGCCCCACCGAGACCGCCATCGCCGCCACCGCCCACACCGTCCGGCGGCGCACCGCCGACCGCATCCCCATCGGCACCGCTCTGGGCGGCCGGCGGACCTACGTCCTCGACCCCCACGGCAACCCCACCCCCCTCGGCATCCCCGGCGAACTGTGCATCGGCGGCCCCGAACTCGCCCGCGGCTACCACCACCAACCCGCCCTCACCGCCGACCGCTTCACCCCCGACCCCCACGGACCCGCCGGCAGCCGCCTCTACCACACCGGCGACCGCGTCCGCCGCCTCCCCGACGGCACCCTTCACTACCTCGACCGCCTCGACAACCAGATCAAACTCCGCGGCTACCGCATCGAACTCGACGAAATCCGAACCACCCTCACCAACCACCCCCACATCACCACCGCCATCACCACCATCCGCGAAGACCGCCCCGGACACCCCCGCCTCACCGCCCACTACACCACCACCGACACCACCCCCCTCACCACCACCACCCTCCGCACCTGGTGCACCACCACCCTCCCCGACCACATGATCCCCACCGACTTCATCCACCTCACCACCCTCCCCACCACCCCCACCGGCAAAATCGACCACCAAGCCCTCCCCGCACCCACCACCGACGAGGGCGCCAGGAGCACCTCCTTCGTCGAACCCAGCACGCCCACCGAAGACGTGATCGCCAGCATCTGGTCCGTCGCCCTGGGCATCGACCGGGTGGGCGTCGAGGACAACTTCTTCGAACTCGGCGGCCACTCGCTGCGGGCCACCGTCGTCGCCTCCCGGATACGCCAGGCGTTCGACTGCGCCGTCCAGGTCCGGCACATCTTCGAGCACCCGACCGTCTCCGCGTTGGCGGTCACCGTGGAACAGCTCCTGATCGACGAGATCGCCGCCATGAGCGGCGACGAGATCGACCTGTCTCTCCACCTCCACCTCCAGTGACCAGCCGAACGAGGATCTGACATGTCAATCACCACGGAAACCGCCGAGCCCCCGCTCCGCCGGGCCCTCACGCCCGCCGCGCGCGCCCTGCTGAACCAGCGCCTGCGCGGTGTGCAGGCCGCCGGCCAGGTCGCTCCGGAGATCCCGCGCCTCGCCCCGGGCGCCACCGCGGTGCCGCTGTCCAGCGCGCAGCAGCGCCTCAACTTCCTGGACCAGTTGCAGCCCGGCAGCACCGAGTACCTGATGCCCGCCGTCTGGCGACTGTCCGGGGAGCTCGACCGCTCCGCGCTGGAGCTCGCCCTCGGCGACCTGGTCCAGCGGCACCCGCAGCTGCGGACCCGCTTCCCGAGCCGCGGCGGCGTGGCCTTCCAGGAGGAGCTGCCGGCCGGCGGGTTCACGCCGGAGTGGGTGGACCTGTCCGGTGTCGCGCCGGAGGCCCGGGAGCGGGCCGCGACCGCGGCCACCGGAGCCGCCGCGAACCGGCCCTTCGATCTGGCGGCGGAGGCCCCGTTCCGGGCCACCCTGGTGCGGATCGGGGCGGTGGACCACGTCCTGGTCCTGGCGATGCATCACATCGTCTCCGACGCCTGGTCCCTGGGCATCATCTGCCGCGACCTGGAGGCCCTGTACGGCGCCCGCACCGGGGGCCGGCCCGCCGCGCTGCCGGAGCTGCCGATCACCTACCGCGACTACGCGGCGTGGGAGTCCGCCGCGGGCGGCCGGGCTCGAGCGGAGCGCCACCTGGACTACTGGCGGACCCGGCTGGCCGGCCTCGCTCCGCTGGAGCTGCCCACCGACCGGCCGCGCCCGGTGGAACGCTCCCACGAGGGGGCGGTCTTCAAGCTGACCCTCCCCTCCCGGCTGCGGCAGTCGCTGCGGCAGCTCAACGAGCGCAGCAGCTCGACGATGTTCATGACGCTGCTGGCCGCCTACCAGATCGCCCTCGGCTTCCACACCGGGCAGGAGGACATCGCCGTGGGCACGATCGTGGCCAACCGCGACCGTCCGCAGACCGAGTCGCTGGTCGGGTTCTTCGTCAACACCCTGGTCATGCGGGGGGACCTGTCCGGGAACCCGACGCTCGCCGACTACCTGGGCCGGGTACGGGACGCGGCCCTGGGCGCGATGGACCACCAGGACGTCCCCTTCGAGCGCCTGGTCGAGGTGCTCGGCCCGGACCGCGACCTGGGCCGCAACCCGCTGTTCCAGGTGCTCTTCGCCTACGAGTACGCCGACGGGGGTGGCTTCACGCTGGGCGGCGCACGCGGCGAGAGCGTGTCCGTCGGCGCGGACATCGCGAAGTTCGACCTGTCACTGCACGCCACCGAGCAGCCGGACGGGCTGACGCTCTCGTTCGTCTACCGGCGCGACCTCTTCGACCCCGGGACGGTCGCGACCCTGGCCGACCACGTGCACCGGGTGCTCGACGCGATCGTCACCCGCCCGGCGACCGCGATCGCCGACCTGGAGCCGCTGGCCGAGGAGGAGCGCGCGGCGCTGCTGGCTCGGGCGGGCAACCCCGACCCCGTGACGCCCCCGACGGTGCCGCTGCTGCTGGACGCCTTCCACCACCAGGTCCGCCACCGCCCCGACCAGGTCGCGGTGGTGTGCGCGGACAGGCACCTCACGTATGCGCAACTCGACGATCGGGCCGAGCGGTTGGCGCGAGTGCTGCGCCGCCGCGGGGTGCGCCCCGAGTCCCGGGTCGGCGTCTGCGCGGGCCGCAACGAATGGCTCGCGGTCGCGGTGCTGGGGATCTGGAAGGCCGGCGGGGCCTACCTGCCCATGGACGGCTCCCACCCGGGCGAGCGCCTCCGGTTCATGGTCGACGACGCCGGCGCCACCCTGCTGCTCACCGACAGCGCCACCCGCGACAAGGTCGCGGGCCTGGGCGCCGAGGTGCTGGTGCTGGACGCGCCCGGCGCGCTCGACGGCGCCGCCTCCCCCGACCGGGACACCACGCCGGGCACCGCGCTTCGGCCCGGCAACGCCGCCTACATCATCTACACCTCCGGCTCCACCGGCCGCCCGAAGGGCGTCGTGGTCACCCACCACAACGCCGCCCGCCTGTTCGCAGCCTGCGAGGCGTCGTTCGACTTCGGCCCGGACGACGTCTGGTCGCTGCTGCACTCCTTCGCCTTCGACTTCTCGGTCTGGGAGCTGTGGGGGGCGCTGGCCAAGGGCGGGCGCGTGGTGATCGCCTCCAAGGACGTGGTCCGGGATCCGGAGGCCGTCTTCGACCTGCTGGCCACCGAGCGCGTCACCGTCCTGAGCCAGACCCCCGCCGCCTTCCAGGGCCTACGGGCGCAGGCCGCGCAGTCCGGGCGCTCGTTCGCGGAACTCGCCCTGCGGACCGTCGTCTTCGGCGGCGACGCGCTGAGCGCGCGGGACTTCGGCGACTGGTTCGCCGATCCCTCGCCGCACCGGCCGCAGCTGGTGAACATGTACGGGATCACCGAGACCACCGTGCACGTCACCCATCGGGTCCTGACCCGCGAGGACGCCGAGGGCGACACCCTGTCGCCGATCGGGGTGCCGCTGACGGACCTGCGCGGATACGTGCTCGACCAGCACCAGCGGCTGGTACCGATCGGTGTCCCGGGCGAGCTGTACGTCGCCGGGGCGGGTCTGGCCCGGGGCTATCTCGGACGCCCGTCGCTGACCGCCGAGCGCTTCGTGCCCGACCCCTACGGGCCGCCCGGTGGCCGGCTGTACCGGACCGGCGACCGGGTCCGGCGGCTGCCCGACGGGCAGTTGGAGTTCCTGGGCCGGGTGGACGCCCAGGTCAAGATCCGCGGCTTCCGGATCGAACTGGGCGAGATCGAGGCCGCGCTGCGCGGCTTCCCCGGCGTGGTCGACGCCGCCCTCGTGGTCCGCGAGGAGCCGGGCGGCGTGCGACGGCTGGTCGGGCACATCGCCACCGGCGCCGCCACCCCGGTCGACAGCCGCCCGGTCGGCGGCTCCCCGGTCGACACCCGCGAGCTGCGCGCCCACCTCGCCCGCAGCCTGCCCGACTACATGGTCCCGGCCCTGATCACCGAGCACCGGACCCTGCCGCTGACCGTGAACGGCAAGGTCGACCGCAAGGCCCTGGCGCTGCTCCAGGCCCGCGAGGCCGACCTCAGCGCGCAGTACACCGCGCCGCGCACCCCCACCGAGGAGTTGCTGACCGGTATCTGGGGCAAGGTCCTCGGGCTCGACCGGGTCGGCGCGGACGACAACTTCTTCCGGCTGGGCGGCGACTCCATCCTGGCCCTGCGGGTGATCGGGCTGGCCCGCGAGGCCGGGCTGGCACTGAGCATCCCGGACATCTTCCGGGCCCAGGTCCTGGCGGACCTGGCGGAGGTGGCGGACCACTCGACGGCATCCGTCGAGGCGGCACCGGTGGCGCCCCTGTCCATGATCGACAGCGCCGAGGCGGCCTCCCTGCCCCCGGACGTCGAGGACGCCTATCCGCTGACGATGCTTCAGGCGGGCATGCTGCACGAGTTGATGAGCGATCCGGAGCGCGGCGCCTACCACAATGTGACCAGCTTCAAGCTGCGCGACAGCGCCGGCTTCGACCTCGCCGCGTTCCAGGAGGCCGTGGACGTGCTGGTCGAGCGCCACGACATCCTGCGCACCTCCTTCGACCTGCTGCGCGACACCGAGCCGCTGCAACTGGTGCACCGGCGGGCCGCCCTGCCGGTGGGCTTCGCCGACCTGCGCGGCCTGTCCGCGGCCGAGCAGCGCGAGGCGGCCGCCGCCCACGTGCGCGAACAGGCCGCGCTGCCCTTCGACCTGTCCGCCGCCCCGCTGGTACGGCTGTTCGTGCACCGGCTCGACGAGGAGCAGTTCCGGCTGACCATCACCGACTGCCACGTGGTGCTCGACGGCTGGAGCCTGACCTCGTTCATCGCGGACCTGATGGAGCTGCACCACCGCCGGGCGGCCGGCCCGGAGCCCACCGTCGCGGCCGGACCCGCGGTGCGCTTCGCGGACTACGTGGCGCTGGAGCGCGAGGCACTGGCCTCCACCGCGTCCCGCGACTTCTGGCACGAGGCGCTGGTCGGCCTGGAACCGGTCCACTTCGCCCCGGCCCCCGGGCCGGCCCCGGTCGGCGACCGGCCGCCGCACGAGGCCGAGCGCTCCTACCGGGAACTGGCCGAGCCCCTGGCCGAGGTCGCCGCCCTGGCCGGGGTCCCGGTGCGGACGGTCTTCCTCGCGGCCTTCCACCGGCTGATGGGCCTCTTCGCCGGCGACGACCCCTACAGCATCGGCATGGTCACCAACGGCCGCCCCGAGCACGCCGACGCGGACCTGATGCGCGGCCTGTTCCTCAACACGGTGCCGATCGGGTTCCACTCCACCGCCCGCAGCTGGGTCGAGTACCTGCGCGAGACCTTCGCCGCCGAGCGCGCCCTGATGCCCCACCGGCGGTTCCCGCTCGCCGAGATGCAGCGCTCGCTGGGCGGAGTGGCGGTCGAGGCCGTCTTCAACTTCGTCAACTTCCACCGGCTCGAGAAGGACGTGTGGGAGGACACCTTGGAGGTCGCCCGCACCAACTTCCCGCTCAGCCTGAACGCCAACCCGGGCGGCATGACCCTGGACGCCGACCCCCGCTACCTGGACGCCACCGCCTGCGAACAGCTCGCGGACACCTACCGGAGCCTGCTGCGGGCGATGGCCGCCGAGCCCCACGGCCCGGTCACCCGGCCCGCCCTCACCGGCGCCGCACGCGACCTGGTGCTGCACCGCTGGAACGCCGCCACCACGCAGGACCGGCAGCAGGACCCGTACCAGGAGGAGGACGACCGGCGGCTGTTCCACGAACTGGTCCAGCAGCACGCCGAGCAGCACCCGCAGGCCCCCGCCCTGGTCCACGGCCGGGACGTCACCGGCTACGGCGAGCTCGACCGCGCCGGCGACCGGATCGCCCGGCGGCTGCGCGCGCTGGGAGTCGACACCGAGACCGTGGTCGGCATCTGCCTGGAACGGGGCCCGGACCTCGCGCGGGCGGTCCTGGGGGTGCTCAAGTCCGGTGCCGCCTACCTGTGCCTGGACCCCGAATACCCCGGGGAGCGGCTCGCCTTCATGGTCGGGGACTCGGCCATGACGGTGCTGCTGACCCAGCCCGAGCTGGCCCACGCCGCCCCTCCGGTCCGGCACACGCTCATGATCGGCGCACTCACCGCGGACCCGGACCCGGAGTCCGAGCACCTCCCGGCCGGCTGCCCCAAGTCCGGTGTGGGACCGGACAGCACCGCCTATGTGATCTACACCTCCGGCTCCACCGGCACGCCCAAGGGGGTGGCGGTCACCCATCGCGGGATGCTGAACCTGGTCCGGGCGCAGCAGGACGTCCTGGCTCCGTCCCCGGACGACCGCGTGCTGCAGTTCGCGTCCAGCAGCTTCGACGCCTCGGTGTTCGAGATGACCTGGGCGCTGGCCAACGGCGCGCAACTGTGCACCGCCGCACGCCAGGACCTGGCGCCCGGCGCCGACCTCACCCGTACCCTGCGCACCCAGCGGATCACCGCGGCGGTCCTGCCCCCGACCGCGCTGAGCGTCATGGACCCGCAGGGACTGCCGGACCTGCGCACCCTGATGGTCGCCGGCGAGGCCTGCCCCGCCGAGATCGTCGACGCCTGGGCGCCCGGGCGGCGCTTCCTCAACGGCTACGGCCTGACCGAGACCTCCGTGTGGGTGACCGCGGCCCGGTGTCTGCCGGGCGGCGGCCGGCCCTCCATCGGCACCCCCATCCGCAACACCGAGGCCTATGTCCTCAACGAGGACCTGGAACCCGTACCGGTCGGCGCCCCCGGCGAGCTCTGCATCGGCGGCCTCAGTCTGGCCCGCGGCTACCTGGGCCGCCCCGGGATCACCGCGCAGCGCTTCGTCCCCGACCCCTTCAGCGGCCGCAGCGGCGCCCGGCTGTTCCGCACCGGCGACATCGTCCGCCACTCGGCCGACGGCTCGCTCGACTACGTCGGACGCCAGGACAGCCAGGTCAAGCTCCGGGGATTCCGGATCGAGCTCGGCGAGGTCGAGGACGCCCTGCTGACCCACCCCGGCGTCCGGTCGGCCGTGGCGATGGTGCGCGCCGACGGGGGCGGCGACCCCCGGCTGGTCGCCTACGTGGTGCCGCAGGAGGCGGGCAGCGCCCCGCAGGCCGAGGAACTGCGCCAGGCGCTCCGGCGTCGGCTGCCGGCCCACATGGTGCCGACCGCCTACGTGGTCATCGACGCGGTACCGCTCACCGCCAACCGCAAGGTCAACCGCCGGGCACTGCCGCCCGTGCAGAGCGTCCGCACCGGATCGGCGGCCGACTACGTCGCCCCGCGCACCCCCGCCGAACAGGCGCTGGCACAGGTGTGGGCCGAGGTGCTGGGCGTGGAGCGGGTCGGCATCCAGGACGACTTCTTCGCGCTGGGCGGCAGTTCCCTCTCGACGGTCCGGGTGGTGGCCAAGGCGCGCGCCCAGGGTCTGGCCCTGACCGTCCGTGACCTGGTCGAATCGCCGACCATCGCCGGCATCGGCGGACGTCGGCCCGCCGCGGACCCGGTGGCGGGCCCCCGCTCCCGGGTGGTGCTGCGGCCGGGGGCGGGGCAGCCGCTGAACTGCGTCCACCCCACCGGAGGCAGCGTCACCTGGTACCTCCCGCTCGCCCGGGCCCTGGGCGGCGCCCGTCCGGTGCACGGCTACCAGGCGCTGGGTCTGGCCGGCGGCACCGACCCGCTCACGATCCGTGAGATCGCCGGCAACTACGTCCGCGAACTGACGGCCGACCGGGACAGTGGACCGCACGCGATCCTCGGCTGGTCGATGGGCGCCAACATCGCCCTGGAGATGGCCACCCAGCTGCTCGACGCCGGTGCCGAGGTGGCGCCGCTGGTGCTGGTGGAGCCCTACCTGCCCACCCCGGACACCCACCGCCGGCTCGTCGGCTTCGCCGAGCAGCAGCGCCACGCCCTGGTCCTTCGCGACGAGCTGCGCGCCGCACCCGCCGGATCCGAGGCCCGCACCGCGGCGGACGCCCGGCTGCGGACCGTCCTGCGCGACGCGGGCATGGTCGACGAGGAGGTCGACCTGGCCCAGGACGCTCCGATCGAGGTGTGGCACTCGCTGCTGCAGGCCCTGGCCGGCTACCGGGCGCGCCCCTACCCCGGACAGATCCACCTGGTCATCGGCCAGGACACCGCCGACCGGCCCCAGGACACCTCGATGCCCGACATCGGTGTCCCCTACCGCGATTACCTGTCGGCCTGGCAGGGCCTGGCGGTGGGTGGACTCCAGGTGCACCACCTCCCCGGGGGGCACCGCACCATGCTCACCGATCCCGGCGTCGGCAACATCGCCGCGCTGCTCGACACGCTCACCTCCGGAGGACGTCCGTGCTGACCGCCACCCGCTTCACCGAGCGCTACCTGCTGGACCCCCAGGTCAACGCCGACCCGTACCCCTACCTCAACGCGCTGCGCGAGCACCGGCCCGTCCACTGGAGCAGCATCCACCGGGCCTGGCTGGTCACCGGCTACGCGCAGATGGCCGAGGCGCTGGGCCACCCGTCGCTGTCCGCCGACCGGGTGCGACCGCTGATGGAGGCCATCCCGGACAGCGTCCTGGACGACGAGGCCCGGCGCGCGGTCGGTCTGCTGTCGCACTGGATGGTCTTCAACGACCCGCCGCAGCACCGCAGGCTGCGCGGGGTGTTCCAGGACCAGTTCTCCGCCCGCGCCATCAACCGCTACGCGGGGCTGATCGAGAAGGCCACCGCCTCGCTGCTGGCCCGCCGCGCCGCGCCCGGCAGCAGCGGGGACGCCGTCGCCGATGTGGCCAAGACCCTGCCCAGCCTGGTCTTCGCCCGCTGGCTCGGTGTTCCGCACACGCACGCTCCTTCGTTCTGGTACTGGAACGCCCGCGTGGGCGACCTGGTGCTGGGCGCCGCCCAGGAGGAACGGGAGTACCGCACCTCGCTGCAGTCACTGGTCAAGCTCTACGACTACCTGGCCGACCTGGTGCGCCTGCGCCGTGAGCAGCCCCAGGACGACCTGATCAGCGCGGTGCTGGCCGGGGGCGCCATCGGCGACACGGTCAGCGAGGAGGAGTTCATCGGCATGCTGAGCCACCTGGCCTTCGCCGGCGGGGAGACCACCAGCAACCTCATCGCCAACGGACTGCGCGCCCTGCTGATGCACCCGCAACAGCTGGCAGCGGCCCGGGAGAACCCCAAGCTCCTGTCCGGAGCCGTCGAGGAGGCCCTGCGCTTCGACGGCCCCTCCAAGATGTCGGTGCGCATCGCCGCCGAGGACCTGCAGCTCGACGGCCAGGACATCCGCGCCGGTGACCGGATCTTCCTGGTGACCGCCGCGGCCAACCGCGACCCGCGGCAGTTCGACGACCCGGACACCTTCGACGTCCACCGCGGCCGCACCTCGCACCTCGGCTTCGGATACGGCATCCACTTCTGCATCGGCGCGCCGCTGGCCCGACTGGTGGCAGGAAGTGCGCTCGGGGTACTGGTACGGGAGCACCCGAACCTGCGGCTTCTCCCCTCCCGCCACGAGTGGCAGCTCTCGCTGCTCAACCGCAGTCTCAAGGACCTCCCCGTCAGCTACTGACGTCCTCCGCACTGCTCCTCCGCACTCCGCTCCCGCACTCCGCCCCCGACGAAGACGAAGGCGACGAACCAGCGTGACTGAGACCATCAACCCGCCCGGCCCCCCGGCCGAACAACCCTCCCTGCGCGCGCCCCTGCGCACTCCCTCCTTCCGCAACCTGTGGGCCGCCCAGTCCTTCTCGCTCCTGGGAGACGGGTTCAGCACCGTCGCCTTCGCCTGGATCACCCTCACGCTCACCCGGTCCAGCCTGGCTCTCGGCGTGGTCCTCGCCTGCCAAGCCGTGCCGCGCGCCCTGCTCACCCTGCTCGGCGGGGCGCTCAGCGACAGGATGTCGGCCCGTCACCTGATGATGTTCTCCAGCCTCCTGCGCTGCGCGCTGATGGCGGGGGTGGCGGCAGCCGGATTCACGCACCTGCTCAACCTGTGGATGCTGTTCGCGGCAGCGGCGCTCTTCGGCGCGGTCGACGCGTTCTTCCAGCCCGCACGCAGCTCCGTCCTGCCCTCGGTCGTCGAGCCCGAGCAGTTGGAGCCGGCGAACGCCCTTCTCAGCGTGGGCAGTCGGGTCGCCTCGGTGCTCGGCCCCGCCATCGGCGGCATCGTGGTGGCCGCCACCGACCCCAGCGCCGCCTTCGCCGTCGACAGTTGCTGCTTCGCCCTGGTCGCCCTGTTCGTCGGCCGGGCCACCCGCCGCGTCGCCGCCCCGGCAGCCAGGACCGGAGCCGACACGGCCGAGGAATCCCTCGGCGGCCGGATCCGGGCCGGCCTGGTCTACGTCTTCTCGGACCCGCGGATCCGCGCCATGGTCGCCATCGACACCGCCGTGACCTTCTGCTACGCGGGCCCGTTCACCGTGGGCTTCGCCAGCCTGGCCAAGTTCCGGCTCCACGGCGGAGCGAGCTCCCTCGGCCTGCTCGACGGCGCACTGGCCGCAGGAGCCATCGTCGGCGCCCTCCTGGGCGGCGCCACCCGCCGCCACCTGCGCGTGGGCCTGCTCATCTCCGCTCTCACCGGCTGGTTGGGCGCCGGGATGCTCGCCCTGGGGGTGCTCGGCAATCTGGCCGAAGCCGTCGGTGTGGTGCTGCTCATGGGTCTGGGGATCGGCTTCCAGGGTGTGTTCGGAGTGAGCTGGATCCAGCGCAACATCCGCGGTGAGATCCTCGGTCGCGTCATATCCGTCGACATGGTCGCGGGCTACATCGCCGCCCCCGTCTCCCTGGTGCTGTGCGGCGCACTGGCCAAGTCCCACCTGGGGGCCATGTTCGCCGCCACGGCCGCCGTCCTGATCGTCACCGGAGCCGCCACCCTCTGCTCCAAGCCCGTCGTCACGATGACCTGAGCCCCTGCCACGACGGCCGAGCGCAAGGCCGCCGCCGCAGCCTGACTTTTCGTCGGACCCCACCCGCCACCGGGCGGGCGCCAACAAGGGCGCCCGCCCGTTCGCATTCCTGTCAGGGGACGCCGGACCGGCCCGCCGGACTGACTTCACGGACGCGGCCCCGGGTCAGTAGTCGGTGAGGAAGCGCTGCAACACGCGGGTGCCGAAGGTCAGCGAGTCCACGGCGACGCGTTCGTCGGTGCCGTGGAACATCGAGACGAAGTCGCCGCCGGGCGGGAGCCGGAGGGGGACGAAACCGTAACAGCGGATGCCGAGGCGGGAGAAGTGGCGGGCGTCGGTCGCGGAGGACATGCAGAACGGGACCAGGTTGGCGGTGGGGTCCTCGGCCAGCAGCGCGGCGGAGATCACCGCGGCGAGGTCCTCGTCGAGGGCGTTCTCGTGGCCGCCGCCGCGCGGGACGACGCTCGACGCGACCTCCGGCGGAACGAGGCGCCGCAGCTCGGCCAGGAACTCGTCCTCGTGGCCGGGGACGCTGCGGCAGTCGATGCGGGCCCGGGCGTAGGCCGGCACGACGTTGGGGGCACCGCCCGCGCTGAGGGCGACCGGGGTGGCGGTGTGGCGCAGTGTCGCCCCGATGATCCTGCCGATCTCCCCGATGGCGGCGAGCACCCGCTCCGGTTCGCTCCTCGCGTCGTCGAGGCCGAACGCCTCGCCGAGTCTGTCGAGGAACTCCTCCGTCGTGGGCGTCAGCCGGAGCGGGAACGGGTGGTCCGCGATGGCGGCGACGGTGCGGGAGAGGATCTGGACGGCGTTGCGCTCGTTGAGCATGGAGCCGTGCCCGGCCAGCCCGTTCGCCGTCAGTTCGAGGGTGAAGGCGCCCTTCTGGGCCGTCTCCAGCAGGTAGAAGGACCCGGTGGGGGTCGGCACGCTGAAACCGCCGACCTCGCCGATCGCCGTCCGGCAGTCGGCGAAGAGGTCGGGGTGGCGCTCGGTCAGCCAGGCGGCGCCGTGCGTGCCGCCGTCCTCCTCGTCCGCGACGAACGCCAGGACCACGTCGCGGCGCGGGGCGAGACCGGAGGCGCGCATCGTGGTGACCACGTCGAGGATCATCGCGAGCATGTCCTTCATGTCGACGGCGCCGCGCCCCCACACGTAGCCGTCGCACACCTCGCCGGAGAAGGGGTGCACCGTCCAGCCGGAGGGGTCGGCGGGCACCACGTCCAGGTGGCCGTGCACGAGCAGCGGGGCGAGGCCGGGCTCCCGGCCGGGCACCCGGGCCACCACGTTGGTGCGGCCCGGGACGCCCTCCAGCATCAGCGGTTCCAGCCCCGCGGCGGCGAGCCGTTCGGCCACGTACTCGGCGGCCCCGCGCTCGGGTCGGCGTCCGACCGTGGTGTCCAGGCGTATCAGGTCGGAGCAGTACTGCACGACGTTCGAGGCGGGGAGGGATCGCTCGGTGGTCATGTTCGTTCTCCTTCGGGTGGTGGGTCACGCACTGACGGCACGGCGGTGGGACTCGGCGCGGCGGCGAGGCTCGGGACGAGGACGGGGACGGGGACGGGGACGGGGGCGGGGCTCGGGACGGGGCGGGTCCTCAGGCGTCCGGGGGCGCCGCGGCCCCGTCGCGGGCCGGGGGCACGGCGAAGCCGCCGCGTTTGAAGGCTTCCAGCAGCACCGTCACGTCGATCTCGCCGACCCCGTCGAGGTTGCCGACGACGCCGGTCAGGAAGTCCTGGAGGTGGTAGGGGTCGCGGACCGCGACGTGGGCGCAGATCTGGTACTCGCCGGTGATCGAGACGAGCGTCATCACCTCGGGCCGCTCCGACAGCGCGCGTCCGACGGCGTCCAGGTGCCGGTAGCTGACGTTCAGCCAGAGCAGTGCCTCGGTGGTCAGTCCGAACAGCGCCGGGGCGGCGTCCGCGCGGACCCGGACGACGTTCTGTTCGAGGAGCCCGGCGAGCCGGCGGGAGGCGGTGGCCTGGCTGACGCCGAGTTCGGCGGCCAGCCGGGTGGTGGACATCCGGCCGTCCTGGGCGAGGAGTTCGACCATCCGCAGTTCGTCGGGGTGCAGGCGCAGCTCTCCGTGCCGCGAGCCGAAGGGGGCCAGTGAGGGCTGCCGGAGGGCCTCCGTCTCGGCCGGGGTGAGCGCACCGCCGCTCCACTGGTGGCTGCCGGTGTAGAAGCGCAGGACCGGGTAGGACGAGGAGCTGCGGACCTGGGCCGGCAACCCGTCGATGAGCAGGGCGCGCAGCGTGTCCTCGCTCTTGGGGACGAGTTCGACGAAGTGGTCGAAGGAGCCGAGCAGGGCCAGCACCGTGCGGGTCTCGGCGAGCCGGGAGAACGTTTCGGCGATCTCCCGGGCCCACCCGGTCTCGACGCGCAGTCGGAGCAGCACGGGGGCGTGCTGGCCGATCAGCTGGGTGTCGAGCAGTCCGATCACGCGGACCAGCCCCGCTTCGAGCAGCCGCTGGCCGCGGCGGGCGGTGGTGCGCTCGGGGAGTCGGAGGATCTGGGCGATCTGGTCCCAGGGGGCGCGCCCGTGGACCTGGAGGGCGCAGGCGATGCGCCGGTCCATCTCGGTACAGCTGTCGATAATAGTCATCTATGCCTCCTTTGCGTCTGAAGCATTCACTAAAAGCTATCCACTTGACTGATTGATGCGCCAGTGTCAGAGTGACTCGCGTAGCGCACACGGCTGGGGGAGGGAAGCTGTGAAACACGCGGCGCACGTGGGGGCGGGAGCGACCGCCGCTCCGGGAACCGGCAGGGAGAAGTCTCCCTCCGAGGGGAACGGTCCTGCCGCGACCGGCGGCGGCCCGGCGGCCCCCGCTCCCGGCAGGCGGAACCTGATCGCCGCGACCGTGGGCAACGCCCTGGAGTGGTACGACTGGAACGTCTACGCGCTGATGGCCCCGTTCTTCGCGACGCGGTTCTTCGTCTCGGGGAGCGCCGGAACGGCACTGCTCTCCTCACTGGCGGTGTTCGCGGTGGGGTTCGTGGCCCGTCCGGTCGGCGGCCTCCTGATGGGGGCGCTGAGCGACCGGCGCGGTCGGCGCGCGGCCATGCTGCTGTCGATCGGCCTGATGGCAGCGGGGAGCCTCCTGATCGGCCTCACGCCCGGCCACGGGCGGATCGGCGTCCTCGCCCCCATCCTGCTGGTGACGGCCCGGCTGGTCCAGGGTCTGTCCGCGGGCGGCGAGTTCGCGGCGGCGGCGGCCTACCTGGTGGAGTCCGCCCCGGCGGGGCGCAAGGGGCTCTACTCCAGCTTCCTCTACATCGGCAACCTGACCGGCACCCTGCTCGCCTCCGGACTCGGCGCGCTGCTCGCCCTCGTCCTGGAGCGGGACGCGATGGCGTCCTGGGGGTGGCGCGTCCCGTTCCTGGTGGGCGGGGCCGCGGCCCTGGTGCTGGCCGTGCTGCGGCGCGGCATGGACGAGACCCTGGGCCGGGAGGCGCGGCGCGCAGCGGCGGGGGTCGGCGTCCTGGCGCCCCTGCGGCAGCACGCCGGCGCGGTCCTCACCCTGTGCGGCATCACCGCGGGCGCCACGGTGGTCTACTACACCTGGATCGTCGGACTGCCCGCCCACGCAGCGGCGCGGGCGGGCGTCAGCCGGGGCCGCGCCCTGCTCGCCACCACGCTCGCCCAGCTCGTCCTGCTGGTCGCGCTGCCGGCCGTCGGCGCGCTCGCGGACCGGATCGGCGCCCGCCGACTGGTGGCGGCCTTCTCGGGCGGGTTCGCGGTCCTCTGCGTGCCGCTCTACGCCCTCGCCGGGGTCTCCTTCGGCGGCCTGCTCGGCGCCGAGGTCCTCGGACTGCTCCTGTTCGCCGGGTACGGGGCCACGGCCGCGCTGGTCATGGCGGAGCTCTTCCCGAGCGGTGTGCGGGGCACCGGCATCGGGCTGCCCTACGCGGCGACCGTCGCCGCGTTCGGCGGCACCGCCCCCTACGTCAGCGTGTGGGCCTCCGAACACGCCCGGGGCCCGGTCTTCCCCTGTTACATCGCCCTGCTGTGCGCGGTCACGTTCCTGTTCGCCCGCTTCCGCCTGCCCCCGGACCGGCCCGCACCGGCCTCGGCCTGACGCCCGGCGGCCCCGCCCCTCCTCCCCCGTACCCGCATCGGAGACACCCATGGCCTTGGACCCGAGTACCGCGGCGCAGGACGACATCGCGACCCTGCGCTCCCGCATCGACACCATCGACACCGAGATCGGCCGGCTCGTGGTCGAGCGCCGCGGGCACTCCCACCGCATCCAGCGGATCCGTCTCGACGGCGGGGGAACGCGCACCCAGCTGGAGCGGGAGAACGAGGTGCTCGCCCGCTACACCGAACGCCTCGGCTCCGCCGGTACGTCCCTGGCCCACCTGTTGCTCACCATCTGCCGGGGCGCCCTGCCGAGCGCCGGCCGGGGCACGGTCGCCGCCGCCACCGGGGAGCGCCGCGCGTGATGATCGGTCTGGGAGTGATGGCGTCCTACGCCGGAGTCGCCCTGCTCGGCGCCATGTCACCCGGCCCCGACTTCGCGCTCGTCAGCCGTTTCGCCGCGCTGCGCGGCCGGTCGGCGGGCCTGGGGGCGGCCGTGGGCGTCGCGGCGGGCATGGCGGTCAACACCCTCGCCGCCGTGGTGGGTGTCGGCGCCGCGCTCGCCGCCTCGCCGACGGTGTTCCGGGCGATCACCCTCGCCGGCGCCGCCTACCTGTGCTACCTCGGCGTCCGGTCCCTGCTGGCGGCCCGCGCGCCGGACGGCGGCGCCCTGCCCGCCGCTGACGCCGGGTCGGAGGCGGGAACGGGGACGGCGGCGGGGTCCGGGGGGAGCGACGTGCGGTGGACCGCCTTCCGCCAGGGCCTCATCACCAACGTGCTGAACCCGAAGTCGATCGTGTTCCTGGTCGCGCTGCTCCCGCAGTTCCTGACCGACCGTTCGACCTGGGCGGACAAGTCGCTCCTCGGCGTGATCACCGTCCTGATGGTGCTCGTCTGGTTCGTCGCGGTCTCCCTCGCGGTCGGCGCCTTCCAGGCCGTCTTCCGCCGCCCCTCCGCACGACGCGCCCTCAACGCCGCGACCGGCCTGGTGCTCGTCGCCCTCGCCCTCGTCCTGGTCCTGAACTCCTGAACCCCCGGACTCCTGAGCCCCTGAGCCCCTGGACTCCTGAACCCCTGATCTCCTGAACCGCGAGCCTCCGAGCTCCCCGGCACGGAACAGCACCGGCTCCCGCCCCGTGGCGCTGCGCCCCACCGCAGCGAGCCGGCCCACCGCCGTGCCCGTACCCCACCAGCGCACCACCCGACCCGGAGGGGACGCGTGTCCGCACACCCCCTGTACGACGTCGTAGCCGTGGGCTGCGGCCCTTCCAACCTCAGCCTCGCCGCCCTCGCCACCGAGATCCCCGGCCTCAGCCTGGCCGTACTGGAACGCGACCCCGAGATGCGTTGGCACCCCGGCCTGATGCTTCCCGGCGCCAAGCTCCAGGTGTCGCCGTGGAAGGACCTGGTCAGCCTCTCCTCCCCGACGAACCCGTACTCCTTCCTGAACTACCTGGTCTTCACCGGGCGCGTGCACCGCTTCCTGGTCAGCTCGCGCGGCGGCGTCCACCGCAAGGAGTTCGAGCAGTACTACGCCTGGGCCGCCGAGCGGGTCGGCTCGGTCCACTTCGGGCAGGACGTCCGGGCCGTCGAGCGGGTGCCCGAGGGGTTCCTCGTGCACACTGCCGACACCACCTGGCGGTCCCGCAACCTGGTGCTCGGGGCGGGCCGGCGACCGCACGTGCCCGCAGCGGCGCGGCCGTTCCTCGGCCCCGACGTCGTCCACGCGCACCACTACCTCCGGGCCCCGCGCGGCACGGGAGGGGCCCGGACGCTGGTGGTCGGCGGCGGCCAGAGCTCCGCCGAGATCGTGCACCACCTGCTCTCCGCGCCCGGGGCGCTGCCCTCCCGGCTGGTCTGGGCCACCGGCCGGATCGGCCTGCCGCCGCTGGACGACTCGGCGTTCGGCAACGACTGGTTCACCCCCGCCGGGGTGCACCGCTTCCACCGCGCCGGCCCCAAGGTCAGGGCCCGGCTGCTGGAAGCGCTGCGCTACACCAGCGACGGGGTCAGCGAGGGCCTGCTCACCGACATCTACCACCGCCTGTACGAGCTGGACTACCTGGAGGACACCGCCTTCGGCCACAGCGTCCTGCCGGGGTACCGGCTGGCCCAGCTCGGGCGGCGGGAGACCGGCTACGAGGCCCTGCTCTCCGGGATCGAGCCGGGCGACGAGCTCGCCGCGGCGGCGGACACCGTGATCCTCGCCACCGGTTACTCGGACGGGGCCCCGGAGTTCCTCGCACCGCTCCTGGACGAGTTGCCGCGCCACGACGACGGCACCTTCCGCACCCGGGCCGACTTCCGCCTCGACACGGCGTGCCGGCCGGCCGGGCCCGGCGCGCTGGTCGGCACGGGCGGCGTCTGGGTGCAGAACGCCGCCCGGCACAGCCACGGCGTCGCGGACCCCAACCTCAGCCTGGCGACCTGGCGCAGCGCGACCATCCTCAACTCCCTGCTCGGCCGCACGGCGTTCAAGACCGAGGGCTTCGACACCGCCTTCTCCTTCGCACCGGACGGTGCCCTCGACGGGCCGCCGCCCGCCACCCGCCGCACCGTCCCCACATCGTCCACCGCCCAGGCAGGAACGTTTCTTCAATGATTCCCATGCCGTACGTCCTCGGCGCAGGTACCGCAGAGGACATCGCCCACCTTCCCCGCCAGGGCGTGCTCGGCGCCGAGCTGCAGCTCGACGACGACGACACCACCCTGCTGGAGTTCGTCCTGCCGGACCGCTTCCCCGGCGGCCCCGAACTGCCCGTGAAGGTGAACTGGTGGCGCCTCGCCCCGGGCGCGAGCACGCCCGCCGAGAGCCACCGCGTGCACGAGATGTGGCTGCTCTCGGCCGGCGAGGCCGAGCTGCGCATGGGGGACGAGACCCTGCGGGTCCGGGCCGGCCAGAGCGTGTTCATCCCCTCCGAGGTGCGCCACCGGGCGGTCAGTCTCGGTCCCGGGCCGCTCGTGGGCTTCGCCGTCTGGTGGGAGCCGCGATGACCGCCCCCCGCGCCGACCTGCTGGTCGTCGGCGGCGGCGTCGTCGGGGCCACCGCGGCCTGGGCGGCCGCCCGGCACGCGCCCGGTGCCCGGATCCTCCTCGCCGACCGGGGCGAACCCGGTGGCGGGGCCAGCGCGCACTCCGCCGCCCTGGTCGTCCCGTACGCCCCCGACGCCGCCCACCGCGCACTGATGGGCGAGGCCGGCCGGCTGCTCGCCGCGGCCCCGGCGGCCGCGTTCCAGCGGCCCGCGCCGATGCTCTTCGTGACGGACCGGCGCGACGTGGCCACCGTGGCGGGCCGCTTCCTCGGCGCCCCGCTGCCCCTCGCGGACACCGACCGGCTGGCCGAACTGCGCGCCGCCTACCCCGACCTGCGGCTGCGCCCGGACGAGCGGGTGCTGGACGCGGGCGACCGGTGCACGGTGTTCGACGTGGCCGGCTGGATCGCGGCCGTGCTCGGCGGGAAGCTTCCCGGGGCGCCCGCGCCCGAGGTGCTCACCGGCACCGCGGTGACCCGGCTGCGGCCCGACGGCGAGGGCTGGGCCGCCGAAACCGCCACCGGGACGGTGCTGCGCGCCCGCCGCGTCCTGCTCGCGACCGGGCCGTGGCCCGCCCCGGACCTCGCCGCCGGGCCCCGGGCGTCCCGGCCCGCTCCCGCCGCCAAGCTGGTGGCCGCCCTCCACCTCGCGCCCGGCGCGGTGCCGGACCGGCCCGGGACGCCCGGGGTGGTGTTCCTGGACGACGACCTGTTCGTCCTCCCCGGCCGGATCCCGCTGGTGAGTTTCAAGGCCCGCAGCCCGCTCGCCGCCGGCGCGGACCCGGTCGCCGGACTGCCCGGGGACGAACGGGCCGAGGGCGTCCGGGCCCTGGCCCGCCGGCTCCCGGAGCTCGCCCGCCGGGTCACCGGCGGCCGGTGCTTCCCCGACGCGTACGCGCCGGGCCGGCTGCCCGTCGTCGACCGGCCGGCCGGGCCGGGTGGACCCGTCCGGATCACCGGCGGCTCCGGTTCGGGCGTCCGCTTCGCACCCGCGCTCGCCGAGCGGGCCGTCCGGCTGCTCGGCCTCGCCGTCCCCGGGCCCGCCGACCGCCCCTCTCCCGCACCCTCCGGAGCATCCCGATGACCGCACACCCGCCGCAGTCCGCGGACGCCCCCGCCCTGCTGCTGGTCGGCGGGGCCGCCGCCGGCGGCCACGGGGCCGACTCCACTCGGCGCACCATCCGTGCCGCGCGCGCCCTCGGCCTCGCCGTCCACCTCACCGACCTGCCCGAGGCGCTCGCCGCCGCCCCCGACATCACCGCCCTCGCCGACCGGGTCTCCGCCCTCGACCACGAGCGGCCCGGGACGTGCGCGCGGTGGGCGCGTTCCGGCGCCGCCGGGAACGTCCGCGCGGTCTTCAGCTCCCGCGAGTACGCCCAGGAGGGGGCCGCCGCCGTGGCCGCCGCCCTCGGCCTGCCCGGGAACCCCCCGGAGGTCGTCGCCACGGTGCGCCGCAAGGACCGCTGCCGGGCCGCCCTGTCCGCAGCCGGCTTCCGGCAGCCCGCCGTGCGGCTGTGCCACGACGCGGCGCAGGCACGGGAGTTCGCGGACGAGGTGGCGGGCCCGTGGATCGTCAAGCCGCGCGACGCGATGGGCAGCATCGGCGTCGCGCTGGCGCGGACGCCCGGAGCGCTCGACGACGCCGTCACCGCCCTGCCGGGCACCGGACCGTTCCTCGTCGAGGAGTACGTCCACGGGCCCGAGTTCAGCGTCGAGGGCGTGCTGGCCGCGGGCCGGCCGGTGGTACTGGCCGTCACGGCCAAGCACGTCACCCCGCCGCCGCTCTTCGTCGAACTGGCCCACGCCCTGCCTGCGCCGGTGGACCCCGAGGTCCGCCGAGGGCTCGCCGAGGGGGCGGCGGCCGCGGTGACCGCGCTCGGGCTGCGCCACGGCGTCTTCCACGTCGAAGCCTGGTGGACCCCGGACGGCCCGGTGCTCGGCGAGGTGCACACCCGCTTCGGCGGCGACTGGATCCACCTGATGCTCGAACACGTCCTGGACGCGGACGTCTCCGACGCCGTCCTGCGCGACCTGCTCGGCCTGCCCGTCCCGGACCTGGTTCCGCCCGCCGCCGCCCCCGGGCGGGGCGCGGCCGTCCTCTTCCCGACCCCGCCGCCCGGCACGGTGGCGGCCCTGCACGGCTGGGACCGTCTTGCCGACCTGCCCGGTGTGCTGCACGCCGACCCGCAGCTCTCCCCCGGCGACACCGTCCCGCCGCTCACCGACTCCGCGGCCCGGCGCGGCGTCCTCGTCACGTCCGCCGAGGACGCCCGCTCCGCCCTCGACCTGGCCCGTCGCCTGGCCGCACGCCTGGCGACGCGGGTCGTCCCGCCGCCCGGCGCGGCGACCGCGCCTTCCGTCCGTTCCGCCCCCGTACAGAACCGAGAGGACCACTCATGAACACCGCACTTCACGACGCCACCCTCGTTGCGGAGAACACGGAGGTCATCCAGCACATCGACCCGCTCTTCGACGTACTGGTGCGGGAGGCGCCGGACCGCTCCGACCTGGTGCGGCTGGCGGCCGGGACGCTGGCCGCCGTCCGCATCCCCCACCACCTGTCGGCCGATCGCTGCGCCGCGCTGATGAACGCGCTGGACGGCGCCGAGTTCGACACCTACGACGAGCGCCGGATCTTCCCGCCGGTGACCAAGTTCGGGCCGGCCGTCTTCGACTACTACCTGGACGACACGATCCGCGCCGAGTATTGGGAGCACGCCGAGCAGTCCCGCTCCACCTGGAAGCGGATCGTGGGCGAGGACGACCCGCTGGAGACCCTGGTCGACGAACTGCGCCGGATCTGGCAGGGCCCGGTCGAGCCCGCGACCGTCGGCGGCCGGGAACTCTTCGTCGGCATGGTCCGCGAGCTGACCGGCGGCGCACGGATGCACTTCGACGAGCTGATGCGGGAGTTCCCCGGCGTCATCGACCAGGAGTTGGTCGCCCAGTTCGGCTTCAACTGCTACATCAGCGTGCCCGAGGAGGGGGGCGAGCTGGTCGTCTACCGCCGCCGGTGGAAGCCCAGCGACGACCAGGAGCGGATCGGCTACGGATGGTCCGAGAAGGTCGCCGCCAACGAGCCGCGCGTCCTGGTGAAGCCGACGACCGGCGACTCGGTCTGGTTCGACTCGCGCAACTACCACGCCATCAACCCGAACGCCACCGGGCGGCGCCTCTCGCTGGCGTTCTTCTGCGGTGTCACCACGGAGAACAAGCTCGTCCTCTGGTCCTGACCCGGCCTCCGTCCCCGCTCCGACACGCTCCGATCCGAAGGAAGAACGACACGTGCCCACCCACCTGCTCCACCGCGAGGACCCGTACCTCCGCGACTTCGAGGCCACCGTGGTCCGGGTCGACGAGGAGACCCTGGAGCTCGACGCGACCGCCTTCTACGCCCGGGGCGGTGGCCAGCCCGGTGACCAGGGGCTGCTCGGCGGCCACCGGGTGCTCGACACGGTCAAGTCCCCCGACGGGCTGGGCGTCGTGCACCGCATGGAGTGGAGCGGCCCCCCGCCCGCCGTCGGTGACCGGCTCACCGGCCGGGTGGACTGGGAGCGCCGCTACCCGCTGATGCGGCTGCACAGCGCCCAGCACCTGCTGTGGATCGCCCTGACCGCCGAATACGGCCCGGAACAGCAGGACCGCGGCGGCGAGATCGGCCTCGACAAGGCCCGGCTCGACGTCTCCTGGGAGGCGCCCGAACGGCCCGACCCGGCCGCGCTCACCGCCCGGCTCGCCGAGCTGGTCGCCGCCGATCTGCCCATCGAGCGGTATGCCACCGACGAGGAGGGCCGGAACTGGGAGTGGGCCATCGCGGGTCACCGGCCGATCCCGTGCGGCGGCACTCATGTCCGCTCCACCGGGGAGACCGGTCCGCTCGCCGTCAGCGTCAAGGGCAAGGGCCGCAACACCGTGCGGCTCACCGTCAGCCCGGCCGGCTGATTCCCCCCACCCCCGCACCCCGTCCCCGCGAGCGCCGGAGTCCGAGTCCCATGCGCCGTACCCTGGCCCTCACCACGGCCTACCTCCTCACCCACCTCGGGTACTTCTCCCTGCTGCCCGTGCTGCCGCTCCTGCTGGAGCGGGGGGCCGGGGCCGCCGGGGCGGGGGCCGCGCTGCTGTGCTTCACCATCGCGTCCCGCGCGGCCTCGGTACTGGTCAGCGGCCGACTGGAACGCTTCCCCGCGCGGGGCGCCATGGTGGGTGGTCTGCTCCTCGCCGCCGGGGCCTTCGCCGCCCTCGCGCTGCGGCCGCCGTTCCCCGTCCTGCTCGGACTGCTGCTCGCGGCCGGCTGCGGCATCAGCGTCAACGGGCTGACCGTGCGCGCCTACGTCGCCCAGGCGGTACCCGGGAGCGAGGCCCGGCACCGGCTGTTCGGCGCGGTCAACCTCGCCGTGAACGTCGGCGCGTCGCTCGGCCCGGTGGCGGGGACGTTCCTCGTCTGGGCCGGCAGCGACGAACGGCTGTGGCTCGCGGTGAGCGGCTGCTACCTGCTCGCGGCGGCGACGACCCGGCTGCTGATGCCGGCGGTGCCCGCCGCGCCCGGCGGGGCGAGCACCCTGCGCCGCCGGCTCTCCGTCGTGCGGGGCATGCTCCGCTCGCCGTACGCCCGGCGGCTGGCCGCCGTCAACGTGCTCGGCTGGTTCGTCTACGCACAGCTGTTCTCCGCGCTGCCGCTCTTCCTGGCCGACACCGTGGAGCACCGGGCGGTCGCCGCGTACTTCACGGCGAACGCGCTCGCGGTGATCCTGCTCCAGGCCCCGGTCTCGGCCCTGGTGGCGCGGCGGCTCGCGGCCGGGACCTCGCCACTGGTGCTGCTGCGCCACGGCTGCCTGCTGCTCGCCCTCGCGTTCCCGCTGATGGCGGTGGCCGCCGGGGTGCCGTGGCTGATCTTCGCGGGCATCGCGGTCTTCTCGCTCGGCGAGACCGTCTACGTCCCGCTGGTGGACACCGCCTTCGCCGACCTGGCCGCCGAGTCCGCGTACGAGTCCTTCAACGCACGCCAGGTCGTCACGGCGGCGGGCGAGTCCCTCGGCTCCTTCGCGGGCGCCGCCGGCTACCTCGCCCTCGGCGCGTACTTCGGCCGCGGCACCTGGTTCCTCACCGTCGGCCCGGTCGCCGCGGCGCTGCTCGGCGCGCTCGCCGTCTGGGGCACGGTCCGCCCCCTGTCTCCCGTTCCCGCCCCGAAGGTGGCCTCGTGACTCCGCCGGTCGTGCCCCAACTCGTGATGGTCGGCTTCTTCCCGGCCTTCATCCGCTCCCTGGAGCAGCTCCTGCCACCGCGTTCCCTCACGGTCGTGGAGGACCCCGGCGTCTACGTGAAGAAGCCCATCGCGGCGATGGAGGGCTCCTTCCAGTGCCTCACCGAAGTCCGGCTCGCCGCCTACCAGCAGTCCGACGAGGCGGTCGAGGAGGTGCTCCGGATCGACCGCGCGCACGGGGTGACCGGTGTGCTGCCCGGACTGGAGTACGCCGTCGAGGCCGCCGCCGCGGCCGCCGAGGCCCTCGGGCTCCGGGGCCTGGGCACCGCAGCCGCCCGCACGCTCCGCGACAAGATCCTGCTGCGGGAGAGGACCGTCGCCGCCGGGATGGCGGCGCCGGTCTTCCGCGAACTGCGCTCGGCCGAGGACCTGGCCGCCTTCCTGGCCCGGGAACCGCGCCGGGAGACCGTACTGAAACCGGCCAACCGGCAGGCCAGCCTCGGGGTCCGCTTCCTCCCGCCGGACACTCCGCCGGAAGAGGTGGCGGCGGCGTGGCGCGCCACCACCGGCGCCGACGAGGGAGCCCAGATCGCGGACCGGCCGATGGCCTGGCGCTACCTCGCCGAGGAGCGCCTGGACGGGCCGGAGATCAGCGCCGAGGCGCTCGTCCGCGACGGCCGGCTGATCTTCCTCAACATCACCGCCAAGACGACCGCCGACGGCGCCCACCCCGTCGAGCTGGGCCACGTCCTGCCCGCCGCGCTGCCGCCCGCCACCGACTCGGCGCTGCGCGACGGGATGGCGGCGCTCATCGACGCCGTGGGCATCGGCTCGGGCATCCTGTGCGCCGAGTGGATACTCACCGAGCGGGGCCCCGTGCTGGTCGAGTGCGCGGGACGCTGTCCCGGCGACAGCATCATGGACCTGCTCGCCCTCGCCTGGGGCGACGACTTCCACCACCAGCTGGCCCGGCTGCTGCGCGGTGAGGACCCCGAGCTGCCGGCCGCCGCGCGGCGCTGCGCCGCCATCCGCTTCCTGCACGCCGGCCCCGGCACGATCACCGCCGTCGAGGGCGTACCGGAGGCGCGCTCCCTGCCGGGGGTCCGGGAGGTCGTCGTCACCGCCGTTCCCGGGCACACCGTCCAGGGCCTGCACAGCAGTTGGGACCGTCTCGGCCACGTCGTCGCCACCGGTGCGACGCCCGCCGAGGCGCTCGCCGCAGCCGAGCGGGGCGCGGCGCGCATCCACCTCGCGGTGGCCCCCGCCGCCGCCACCGGCCCCGCCCCGGCCGCCTCCGTCACCTCCACCGCCTCCGTCACCTCCACCGCCGACCAGCAGAGGATCGCCCCGTGACCGACGCCGTCATCATGTGCAACCTGCGGCCCAACCAGCTCGAACACCACGCGGCGCTGCGCGCCGCCCACCGCCTGGGCCTCACGGTGCTGCTGATCACCGATCAGAAGGCGGACGTGGCGCCCTCGCTGCTGGCCGAGCAGATCCGGGTCCCCACCTACGACATCGCGCAGCTCGTCGCGGCGGGCCGTGAACTCGCCGGCCGGCACCGGGTCACCGGAGTGGTCACCTGGAGCGACCGCGACGTGCTGGGCACCGCCGAACTGGCCCGCGCCCTGGGCCTGCCCGGCCTCTCCCCCGATGCCGCGCCCGCCTTCCGCAACAAGCACCTGATGCGCGCCGCGCTCTCGGCGTTCCCCCAGTACCTGCCCCGCTTCGCCCGGGTCACCACCCCCGAGGAGCTGGACCCCGCCGCCGAGTACGTCGGCACGCCCGCCGTGCTCAAGCCCACCGGGGCGGCCGGCAGCATCGGCATCCACGAGATCCACCGCCCCGCCGACCTGCGTCCCGCCTTCGACCGGCTGGTTGCCCACACCCGCCCCGAGGTGCACCCCATCTTCGCGGCGAGCAGCGGGGAACTGATCCTGGAGGAGTTCCTGACCGGCTCCGAGCACAGCGTCGAGGGATACGTCCACCAGGGGAGCGTCACCCTCGCCGGGATCACCGACAAGACCACCCTGGCCCCGTTCCACACCGAGACGCGCCACGTCTTCCCGTCCGCGCTGCCCGAGACCGCGCGCGCCGCGATCGCCCGCATGACGGAGGACGTCGTCCGCGCGCTCGGGCTCACCGACGGGGTGTTCCACCTGGAGTGCAAGTGGGACGGCGGACGGGCCCGGCTGATCGAGGTGGCCGCCCGGGTCGGCGGCGACCACATCACCTCCCACCTCGTGCCGCTGGCCACCGGTCGGTCCTTCTACGAGAACACCCTCCGGGTGGCGACCGGCCGGGCCCCGGTCGCGGCCGACGGCCCCCTGCTCGCCGCCGGGGTGCAGAAGTTCCTCGCCCCGCGGGCCGGGACGTTCCGGCGCTTCGACGGGCTCGACGAGGCCACCGCCGTCCCCGGCCTGGAACACCTCGTCGTGGACGCCAAGCCGGGTGCGACCGTCCGCGTCCCGCCCGAGCACTACATGGAGTACGCGCTCGGCGCCGCCCTGGTCCGGGCCGGCACCCCCGCCGAGGTCGGCGCCGCCCTGGACACCCTGCAGTCCCTCGTCCGCCCCGTCGTCGTCCCATGAAGGAACCCCGGTCCGTGCGCCTGCTCGAACAGGTGCGGCGGGGCCCCGCCCGCCCGCACCTCGTCACCGCCGCCTACCACACGCCCAACGGCCCGCTCCACCTCGGCCACATCGGCGGTCCCTTCCTCTCCGCGGACGTCGTCGCCCGCCACCTGGAGACCCTCGGCCACCCGGTGGCCCGGATCTCGGCCACCGACTCGCACGAGTCGTACATCCTGATGACCGCGCGCCGCAGCGGGCTCTCCCCGGAGGCCGTCGCCGGCAGGTACCACGACTCGGCGCTCGCCGCCCTCACCGGGCTCGGCATGCCCCAGGACGCGTGGCCCGACATGCACCGCGCCCCCTACCGCGAGCTCTACCACAGGCGCAGCCACGCCACCGTCGAGGACCTGGAGCGGCGCGGGCGCCTCGTCCTGGAGACCGAGAAACTGCTCCACTCGTCCGCCACCGGGCAGGGCCTGGTCGGCGCCTTCGTCCGGGGCCGCTGCCCGGCCTGCGGCAACGGGGCCGCCGGCAGCTCCTGCGAGGGCTGCGGGCTGTGGTTCAGCCCCGCCGACCTGATCGACGCCGGCCCCGTCCTGCCCGAGGACCGGGCGGTGGAGCCGCGCGCGGTACGCAGCGCCTTCCTCCCCGGCGACCCGCGCTGGTTCTCCGGCGAGGAGGCCGCCCGCCGCTTCCCGCCGGGGTACGCGGAACTGCTGGAGGCCTACGTGGCCCGCAACGGGCGCCGCATCCGCCTCAACCACCCGCTGGGCTGGGGCGTGCCGTGGCGCGGGGGCGCGGCCGGCGACGTCCACCTCAGCTACGGCACCGGCACGTACGCCGCGTTCAGCGTGCTGCGCGACCTGTACCGCGACGCCGACCCGGCCGGACGCGACGCGTTCGCCCGCGACACCGACGTGGTCACCATCGCCACCGGCGGCTACGACGCGACCCTGCCCTGGATGTTCGTCCTCGCCTTCATGGACGACGACACCGACTGGCAGCCGCACCAGCACCACGTGATGAACCGCTTCCTGCTCCTGAACGGCAGCAAGTTCTCCACCAGCCGGGGCCACGTCATCTGGGCGCACGACTACCTGGACGCGGGCTTCCCCGTGGACCCGCTGCGCGGCTACCTCGCCTCGCTCTCCGACGCGGCCGGCGAGAGCGACTTCCGCACCGCCGGATTCGCCGACTGGACCTCCCGCGTCCTGGCCGGCCGCTGGGACCGGGCCGTCCGCCGCGCGCTGCGCGACGGGACCGGACCCGACGGGGCCCGGGACGCGGGGGCGGGGCCCGACGGGGCAGCGGGGTCCGAGTCCTTCGCCCGGGAGTCCCTCGCCGCCCTCACCGCGACGGCCGACGCCCTGCGTCCGCCCACCACCAGTCCGCGCGCGGCCCTCGCCGTACTGGACGACTGGATCACCCGGGCGGAGGACGGCCTGCCACCCGGTCGGCACCCCCAGTGGCTGGCCGTCGCGTCCGTCCTGGCCTGGCCCCTGATGCCGTCCCTCGGCAGCCAGCTCTGGGCCGTCCTGGGCGGTACCGGGCACCCGTCCCTGGCCGGGCCCCTGCCGGACCGGATCGTCGCACCGGACGCCTACCAGGGCCTGTCCGCCGTCTCCCGCACGGCGGTGGAAGCCCTGCTGCCGGATCCGGCATGAGGAGCGGGGGGCGTCACGCCGGGCGCGGTCGCGGCGGGTCTCCCCCCGCTACTCCCCCAGGAGTCCCCCGGGAGCGGAATCGGGCAGCGAGGAACGTTGCAGGCGAGTTCGGAGGCGGTCATGTCGGCGACCCGTTACACCTACTATCTCGGGCCCGCGGGCACCTTCACGGAGACGGCGCTGTACTCCCTGCCGGAGGCGGCGACCCGGGAGCTGTCGCCGGTGGCCTCGGTGTCGGCGGCGCTGGACGCGGTGCGGGCCGGCGAGGCCGCGGGCGCGATGGTGGCGATCGAGAACTCGGTGGACGGCGCGGTCACCACCACCAGCGACGAGCTGATCAACGGCAGCCCGCTGATGATCTACCGCGAGGTGCTGCTGCCGATCTCCTTCGCCGTGCTGGTCCGCCCCGGCACCGCGCTGTCCGACGTGAAGACCGTGACGGGGCACCCCGTCGCACAGCCGCAGGTGCGGCACTGGCTGGCCACCAACCTGCCCGACGCGCAGTGGCAGTCGGCGGCGTCCAACGCGGAGGGCGCCCGGCTGGTGCAGGACGGCCGCTACGACGCGGCGGTGGCGGGCGCGTTCGCCGCCGAGCTGTACGGGCTGGAGGTGCTGTCCGACGAGATCCACGACGCGGCGGCGCCGACCACCCGGTTCGTGCTGGCCGGCCGACCGGGCCGGGTCTCCTCCGCCACCGGCTGGGACAAGACCTCGATGGTGGTGTGGCTGCCGGACGACCACCCGGGCGCGCTGCTGGAACTGCTGCAGGAGTTCGCGGTGCGCGGCATCAACCTGATGCGGATCGAGTCCCGGCCCACCGGCGGCGGCATGGGCAGCTACTGCTTCCTGATCGACTGCGAGGGACACCTGAGCGAGCGCCGGGTCGGCGAGGCCCTGACGGGCCTCAAGCGGATCTGCCCGCAGGTGCGATTCCTCGGCTCCTACCCCCGGGCCGACAAGGGCCCCGCATCCCCCGTCCGGCAGGGCACCTCCGACCTGGACTTCGCCAACGCCGCGGACTGGCTGTCACGCTGCCTCGACGGCCGCGGCGAACTCTGAACCGCACCCGCCCACACCCACGCCAAAGAGCGCTCCGGGAGGCCCTGTTGCCGCAGTTCCACGCCTCGCGGGAGGAGGGCCCCACCTCGGCCTCGGGCCGGGTCAGGCTCCACCGGGGTGCGCAGCAGCACCGGTGAACCCGGATGGTGGTCGAAGGCAGGTTCCAGCCCGCTGGGGGCCTGCGTCGAAATGTGGTTCGCGTGGGCGGCCGGTCCCCGGCGGGCGACTCCTTCAGGTCCACCCGGGGGCGCCGATCCCCAGCAAGATCGTTCAGGGGTGCTCGCAGGTGGCTCGTCCCACTGAGCCTTTTCAGGCCGGGCACCGATCGGGTGACGGTCGGGCGATGGGGGTGAGGGCAGAACGAACGAGGCTCCCGGACGGTTGAGCGAGATGTCCGAAGTCTCAAGCAACCAGCCAGGAAGCCTCGTTGGTCACCTGTCCTGCCGCACCGGACCTGCCGCACGCACCCGTCGAGTGGGTCACCATGCCCATCGTCACCCGCGAGGGCGACCGACGGTGCAGACTCCCGCCGTCCCCAAGAGCCCTGGCCGCGCTGGTGCTTCTGCGCAAACACGACACCCTCGCCCGGATCGCCTCCGGCTCCGGGACCAGCACGGACGGGCAGCGGTCGCCGAACCGGGCCCACGCCCGACTCCGCCGCCCCGTCGAGCGCGGCGTGGTCACCGTGAAGCGCCGGAGGATTTTCCGGCACGCACGCTGCGGCCCGAACCGGCTGACGTCAGCAGCCAAAGCAGTCCTCACCCTTGAGCTGCACCGCCGAAAAGGCTCACGCACCGCCATCGCCGTCACCATCGAACGCCTCAGCAAGCAGGCCCCCGACGAAAGCGCGCCCCCACGACCGCCGACAGCCTTCCAGGACCACCTCGATCAGCGGGGCATCCCACGCCTACGTCCCTGGCGAGCCGTCAGTTGAGAGGATGGCGACCAAGATCCCCGACTGTGAGTATTGGGCGGCACCGCTCGAGGGTCTGACCCGATCCCCGATTGACGCTTCGGCTGTCCTCACTCTGAATCGTCGACCTTCCGAGCGGTGCCACCGCGTGTACCGGCTGGTGATCGTGACCTCATAGAAGCTTGACCAACGTGGTCCCGTCACAGTCGTGTCCGTCCGCCGGCCGGTGCGCGCGAGCCCACCCGCCGCGCACGGAAGGAACCCGGCCACCATGTCACAACCCATCGAGGTGATCGGCGGGATCGACACCCACACCGACGTCCACCAGGCCGCCGTCATCGACACCATCGGCCGGCACCTGGCCACCGAGGCCTTCCCCACTACGCCTGCGGGCTACCGAGACTTGCTGGAATGGCTGCAGTCCCACGGCCGAGTGCTGGTCGTGGGCATGGAGGGCACCGGCTCCTTCGGCGCCGAACTCGGCCGCTACCTCCGCGCCAACCAGATCGCCGTCATCGAGGTGGACCGACCCGACCGTCGAGCTCGCCGAGCGGCAGGGAAGTCGGACTCCATCGACGCCTACGCCGCCGCCACTGCGGTGCTCGCCGGCCGCGCCACCGGCACGCCGAAGCACCGCGACGGCGCGGTCGAGGCAATCCGCGGGCTGCGTGTCGTACGCGCCAGCGCCGTCAAAGCCCGCACCCAGACCGTCAACCAGATGAAATCACTGATCATCACTGCGCCTGCTGAGGTTCGCGAAGCACTGCGCTTACTGACCACAACCGAGCTGGTCCGGCGGCTGGCCGCCAGCCGTCCAGGCACCGATCTGGCTGCCCCGGCCACGGCCATCAGGGTGGCACTCAAGCGCCTGGCCAGGCGTTACCGGCACTTGAGCGAGGAGATAGCAGACGCGGATGCCGACCTGCGCGTGCTGATCACCCGCGCCGCGCCCGGCCTTCTCGCGCTGACGGGCGTCGGGACCGAGACCGCCGGGCAGCTGCTGGTCACCGCCGGCGACAACCCGGACAGGCTCGCATCCGAGGCTTCCTTCGCCCACCTGTGCGCCGCCGCACCCGTCCCGGCCTCTTCCGGACGCACTGACCGTCACCGGCTCAACCGCGGCGGAGACCGCCGGGCGAACCGTGCGCTGCACACGATCGTGCTGGTCCGCATGCGGCATGACCCCCGCACTCGCGACTACGTGGCACGACGTACCCTCGAAGGACTCAAGACGAAGGACATCTTCAGGTGCCTCAAGCGCTTCGTCGCGCGCGAGGTCTACCACCACCTCATCAGCGCAGCCAGCGGGACACCAAGCCTGTCTCCTACAGCTTGACGATCTATAGAAGCTTCAGGGTCAAGCGCAGCGGTCCTCGCCGTGGCGCAACACGTCGACCAGCTGGTCCAGGTCGGCGTTGACGCCCTTCAGCATCCGCACCGTCCGGTGGTAGGCGGTCGGGCCCATCCGCGGGATCGCGGCTCGCAGCAGGTCGAAGCCGTCCATCAGCGGCTCCAGGGTCTCGAAGTACATCGCCTGGTGGACCAGCAGGACCGGGCTCTGCAAACCGGCCTCGATGAACTCGAAGCATCTGGCGAGCAGCTCTGGGTCCGGCTGGGCCGCGCGCAGCGCGGGTAGGTAGAGCGGGCAGGCGAAGGCCTCCCGCAGCACCGCGTACGGGTCGACGAATCGCTCGGTGCGGCCGTCGTTGTCGAACTCCAGCGACAGCTTCGACACCGGGCCCGCGCACTCGGGGACGACTTCCAGCATGGCGGTCAGCAGCGTCTCGCCGTCGACGATCTCAGTGATTTCGCGGGGCATCGCAGTTCCTCCGATATGCCCGGGACACCTTTGATGTCCCGTTTGATGCCCCGGGGAGAAATGGACGGACGGGGCCGCCTGATCGCCGGTGCACGAGATTCTATGCATCTGGACCCGGCAGCCCCGCCCACCGTTCGGTCAGGTCAAATCGCCTGACCTGGGGTCAGCAGCCGTTGTCCTTCCGAGAGTGGCGGCTGTGTTCCCACTGGTCAGGGACAGGACCGGGGCGCCGGTGGCAGAGAAGACGAAGTGCCGTTTCGTCTCTGCGGTGGAGGTGTCGGGGTGCTGTCCGTGGTGGGGCTGTTGGAGGAGCGAGAGCGTGCCGCTCGGCAGCGGGTGGAAGCTCTTCAGGCCGAGCTGCGCGAGGCGGAGCTCGTGGGGGGAGCGGTTCGTGATCGTCCGGGAGACGGTCGGGCTGGTGCTGGCCGAGGAGCGCGGGGGCGATGAGTTGCCGCCGGTCGTGGTGGTGGGCGAGAGGCCGCTGCGGACCGCTGCTGCTGTGCCTGGTTCGGTCGTGCCGGTGCGGAGAGACGGCCTCGATGTCGGTGTACTCGCGCCGGACTACCGTCGGCTCGTGGATGTCCTGGCCGGTGGAAGCGGATCGGGCGGGGAGGCGCTGGGCTGTCGGCAGTTGGCGGTGGCGCTCGGGCTGGACGCGGTTCCCGCGAAGGTCGAAGGCGTGCGGTCGAAGGCGAAGCGCCTGGTCGCGCGGGGCCGGCCGGCGGAGGAATGCCCGGGGGTGTCCAGCCTGGCCGCCGAACGGGCGGGCAGCTCGTAGGCTACCGGGGGCGGGAGTTTCGGGCCGGGACGCCCGGTTTGGGTGGAAGGGGCTTGGTGGTGGCAACGCTTTCGGAGGTCGAAGCCCTGTTGGGCGAGCCCCGGTTCAACTGGTCGGATCCGGCGCCATGGGCCGAATTGGAGCGGGAGTTCGGCATCGCATTCCCCGCGGACTTCCGCGAGATCGTGAACGCCTACGGCTCGATCGGGATCAACGGGCAGCTGTACCTGAAGCACCCTGCGAGCCATCTTCTGCACAGTCTGGGAAGGAACATCAGGGAGGACCTCGAGTTCTGGCGGGAGGAGGACATGACGGAGTTCCTACCAGGTCCGGCGGGAGCGGGCCCCGGGGAGTTGATGCCAGTGGCGACGGCCACGACGGGAGAATGGGTATTCCTTCGTGTTCCGGATGAACCGTCGTCGCCCTGGCGCGTCCTGGTGCAGGAGTTCGACAGTCCGGCCTGGACTCTCCATGAGATGACGTTCAGTGAGTGGTTGCTGGCGTATCTCAGGGGTGAGGACGTGACGGTGTGTTCGCGCAACCTCGCGCCCGACCGCCCGTTCTACGAACCCCTGCCCTGAACTTGACCACGGTGGAACACGGTGGAATCAGCAGGGTCGCCGGGCGAGCCGGCGGCTCATGACCGTGCTCATCGACCAGCGGACGATCGCTTCCGAGGTGCCGGTTCGGCCCTCGTAGTCACGGGCGAGGCGACGTGAGCGCATCAGCCACGCGAACGTCCGCCCCACCGACCACCGCTTCGGCAGCACGACGAAGCCCGTCGTGTCATCGCTGCGTTTGACCACGGTCAGCGCGATCCGCAGAGCATCGCGGGCGAGATCGACCAGGCGACCGGTGCAGCCGCCGTCGGCCCACACCAGCGTGGTGCGCCAGTGCCGTGCGCGGATCCGGGACAGTAGCGTCCGGCCCGCGTCGCAGTCGGTGACGGAGGCTGCGGCGACCAGCACGGTCAGTAGCAGCCCGAGGGTGTCCACCACGATGTGCCGCTTGCGACCGTTCGCCTTCTTCCCGCCGTCGAACCCTCGCGTCGCCGCCGGCACCGACGCGGCCGCCTTCACCGACTGCGCGTCGATGACGCCCGCAGTCGGCTCCGGATCCCGGCCGGCGGCCTCGCGGACCCGGTCCCCGCAGCCGGTCGTGGAACTCGGCGACCAGACCCTTGTCCCGCCGGCGCCGGCAAAACGCGTAGCCACGGTCCCGGGCGGGGAAGTCCGCAGGCGTCGCCCGCCAGGCGATGCCGCCCGCGACCAGGTAGCGCACCGCGTCGACCAGCTGCCGGTGGCAGTAGCTCTCCGGCTGGCCGCCCCTGCCCTCCAGCCAAGCGGGCACGGGCATCGCGTCACGCACCACGGTCGCTTCATCTGAGCAGCAACCCGGCCCAACAGCGCGAGCTTCGCCCCGAGCAATGCCGCCTGCGGTTCTCCCTTTGCCACTGGCCGAGGGAGAACCGCAGATCAGGGCCTGTTCCCCTGACCTGGTGGTCGCACAATGGCCGCTTCGCGAAAGCACACTGGGAGGGAGACCCTCGCGCACCCGGCCCTTTCCGAGGCGATCACCATGCGCACCCCCAGCCCTGTTCCTGACCGCGACCGTGTCCACCGGCGCTGCGGCTGCCGCGACGCCGACCGCCGCCAGCTCGGCACCCACTGCCCCCACCTGGCCGATCCGGGCCATGGCAGCTGAGCGTTCGCCGTCGACGTCCCCTCCCCCGCCGGCCGCCGCCGCACCCTGCGCCGCTCCGGCTTCCCCGACGAGATCGAAGCACGCATCGCCCTACGCCAGTTCAACCAGGCCCTCGCCCTGGGATTCATCGCCGACCCGCGACAGAAGACCGCCGACCACCTGCACCAGTGGCTCGATGACAAGGCCCTCTACCTCAAAGCCACCACCATGGTCCGCTACCGCGACCACGTCGAGAAGGATCTGACCCCCTCCCTCGGCGACATCCCCCTCGACGATCTCAACCGCCAGCACCTGCGCGCCTACGTCAACCGCGAACTCCACTCCGGCCGCAGGAGAGTGACCGTCCACCGCATCACGGCCACCCTCTCCAGCGCCCTCTCGAGCACCGTCAACAACGACCGCCCGACCCGCAACGCCGCCAAACCCCCACTCCTGCCACGCCCCGCCTCCGCACCCCGACACCTGTGGACCGAAGCCCAGACCGTCCGCTTCCTGCGCTTCACCCGCGCCACCGACCCACCGGCTACGTCTTCCACCGCCACGGCCGCCCCCTGCACCCCAAGAACGTCCTCGACCACTTCCACCTGCTCTGCGACAAAGCCGGCGTCCCCCGCGCCGCCCGCACGGGCGTCGACGACATCGCCTGGCTCCTCGACAAGGCCGACCGCGAAGAATCCGGCGCACCCGTCTGCCGCGTCGCCCAACAACACCCGCGCCCCCACCGGCGGCGGTCGGCCAACTGCACCCCGCGCCTCGACGACCCCACCGACGACTGGCCCATGTGGTCCGGCCACCACCATGCGACCACCACCTGACACGGCAACAGCAAGAGCCGGCACCTGGTTTCCCAAGCACCGGCTCCCACAACCGACTTCACAGTCGGGACGACAGGATTTGAACCTGCGACCCCTTGACCCCCAGTCAAGTGCGCTACCAAGCTGCGCCACGTCCCGTGGTCGTCCGCCCGGTGGCCCTCGCGGGCTCCTCGGCTTTCTGACCTTGCCCCCGATCTCTCGGCGACGTGGAAAACAATACAGCACGTCGGGGGGTGCTCGCTGCCAGGTTTCGGGGGTGTGGCGGGCGGGCGGTCAGGGGGTGGGATGGCGGGCGTCGTAGCGGAGGAAGGCGGGGCGCCGGGCGGCGAGGAGGAGGACGGCGGCGACGCAGGCGAGGCCGCCGGTGAGGATGGAGACGGTGGGGGTGGTGAGGGCGGAGACGGTGCCGGACTCGAAGTCGCCGAGGCGGGGCCCGCCGGCCACCACGACGATGAAGATCCCCTGGAGGCGGCCGCGCATCTCGTCGGGGGCGGCGACCTGCATCATCGTGTTGCGGAAGATCATCGAGACGGTGTCGGCGCACCCGGCCGCCGCGAGCAGCAGCAGGCCGAGCGGCAGGTTGCGGACCAGCCCGAACGCCGCGATGGCCAGGCCCCACGCCGCGACGGAGACCAGGACCGCCACGCCGTGCCGGTGGATGCGCCCGGTCCAGCCGGAGAAGAGGCCGCCGGCCAGGGCGCCGATCGCGGGGGCGGCCACCAGCAGCCCGACGGTGCCGGCGTCGCCGCCGTAGAAGGGGACGACGATCGCGGGGAAGAGGGCGCGCGGGAGGCCGAAGATCATGGCGGCGAGGTCGGCGAGGAAGGAGGTCCGCAGGTTGGGCTGCTCGCGCAGGAAGCGCAGGCCGTCGAGGACGGTGGCGCGCTTGCCGGAGGTGCTCTGCGGCCGCATCGCGGGGAGCCGCCACATCGCGTAGAGGGTGGCGGTGAAGGCGAAGGTGTCGACCAGGTAAGCGGATTGGAAGCCGTACGCGGCGATGGCGACGCCGCCGAGCATCGGGCCGAGGGTCTGGCCGAGGTTCATGCCGATGGTGTTCAGGGCGTTGGCGGCGGGCAGCTGCCCGGGCGGGACGAGGCGGGGGATCATCGAGGACCGGGCGGGCGAGCTGACGGCGAAGAAGCCGCCCTGGAGCGCGACGGCCGCGTAGAGCAGGACGACCGAGTCGAGGTGCAGCAGGGCCTGGGCCGCGAGCAGCGCGGAGGTGAGGGCGAGGCCGCCGGAGCCGATCAGGCCGAGGACGCGGCGGTCGACGCGGTCGGCGATCACGCCGCCGTACAGGCCGAAGACGACCAGCGGCACCAGCGAGCAGATCCCGACCAGGCCGGTGAGGAACGCGGAGCGGGTCAGCGAGAAGACTTGGACGGTGACGGCGAGCGCGGTCATCTGCTGGCCGATCGCGGAGACCGACTGCCCGAACCAGAGCCGCCGGTACTCGGGGCTCTCCCGCAGCGGCGTCAGGTCGGCGAACGCGCCACGGGTCAGCCGCCGCAGCCCGGACGCCGCGGGAGCCGGGGCGGACGCCGGCCCGGGAGGCGACTCTGGAACCGGCGCGGAAACCGGCGCGGCGGACGCAGGCGGGGCGGACGCCGCCGGGGCGGGGTCGGAGGATCCGGGCGGTCGGAAGGGCGTTTCGGCAGGCACCCCGCCATGCTCGTCCACCCGTTCGACGAACCAGTCGGCGGGGTCCCGCCCACTCCGTGCCACCTCGGCCCGGCGCTGCCCGCCCGGACTTCAGCGCAGCAGCGTCCGGGTGAGCAGCGCCGCGAGCCGCTCGTCGAGCGGTTCGCGGGTGGCGAGCAGCCGGTACCAGAGCGCCCCGAACGCGAGGTCGACGGCGTCGTCGGGGGTGAGGTGGGCGGCGAGCGCGCCGGCCGCGTGGGCGCGGGAGACCAGGGCGCCGAGCGCTTCGCGGCGCGGTGTGAGCAGGGTCGCCCGGAACCGTTCGCCGAACGCGGGGTCGATCTGGGCCTCGGCCATCAGCGCGCGCAGCGCCTCCACGGTGGGGGCGGTGGCCGCGGCGAACGTCGCACCGAGGAAGGCACGCAGGTCGGCGGCGTGGTCGCCGGTGTCGGGCAGCGGGATGTGCTGCCGGGCGTGCACGGTGACGGCCTCCAGCAGGACGTCCGCCTTGCCGGGCCACCAGCGGTACACGGTCTGCTTGCCGGTCCCGGCCCGGGCAGCGATGCCCTCGACGGTGAGCCGCGCGTAGCCGGTCTCGGCGAGCAGCTCGTACGCGGCGGCCAGGATCGCCTGCCGGCTCTCCTCGCTGCGCCGTCGACCCGGCTTGCCCTGAACGGGAGTTGACGAACCATCGGATGTGCCCGGCGGGCCGGGGGTCGCTTGCTCGATCACGACCGCCACGCTACCTTAATTCGAGACGAGACGTCACGGTTCGAAATAGCCGAACCGCGACGCCCGGCAAAGCGACGCATCACACCGCACCGGACCGCCCCTCGACATGCCACCGAGGGACGCCGGGCAACGACAGACAGGGGGAACAGCCATGACCGAACGCATCGCACTGGTGGTCGGCGGAACGTCGGGGATCGGACTCGCCACCGCGCGCCAACTCCGCGACCGCGGGGCGGTGGTGCACGTGGTGGGGCGCAGCGAGGAACGCCTGGCGGCGCTGGCGGGCAGCGATCCGGAGCTGATCGGGCACTGCGCGGACGGGGCCGACCGGCAGCAGCTGGCCCAACTCCTGGAATCCGTCGGCGCCTTGGACTGGCTGGTGGTCGCGCTGAGCGGCGGCAACGGGGCCGGGGCGTTCGCCGAACTGGACCTCTCCGCCCTGCGGGAGGCTTTCGAAGGCAAGTTCTGGGGGCAGTTGGCGACCGTCCAGGCCGCGCTGCCGCACCTGCGCGAGGACGGGTCGATCACCCTGATCACCGCGACCTCGGCACGCTCGGCGATGCCCGGAACGGCCGGACTCGCCGCCGTGAACGGGGCGTTGGAGGCGATGATCCGACCCCTCGCGGTGGAGCTCGCCCCGCGCCGGATCAACGCGGTCTCCCCCGGCGTGGTCGACACCCCGTGGTGGGACGGCATGCCGAAGGAGGCCCGGGACGCCTACTTCGCCCATGCCGCCCGGCAGTTGCCGGTCCGCCGGGTCGCCACCCCGGAGGACGTCGCGGAGGCCGTCGTGCTGGCCGCCACCAACCGCAACCTCACCGGCACCGTCCTGGAGAGCGACGGCGGCCTGCGCCTGACCCCGGCGAGCTGAGCCAGCACCGTCCCCCGGCTCCTTCCCCCGCCCAAGAGATCGGGTCAGCGCGCGGCCACCGCCGTGACCTGCGCCCAGCCCACGATGTGCCCGCCCATGCCGAACGCGGTGACGGCCGGCGGCGTCGCGGCGGGCAGCGCCAGGGAGGGGATGTCCAGCGCGTAGACGGTGATCCGGTAGCGGTGCGGGCGGTCGCCGACCGGCGGGCAGGGGCCCAAGTAGCCCTGCACACCGGCGTCGTCGGCCCCCGCCACCGCGCCGGGCGGCAACTCCCCGTCCAGCCGGTCGGCGGTGGCGGGCAGGTCCCAGTTCAGCCAGTGCCAGAAACCCGAACCGGTCGGGGCGTCCACGTCGAACATGGTGACGGCGTAGCTCCGGGTCGCGGCGGGGGCGCCGTGCCACTCCAGCCGCAGCGGCCGGTTGCCGCCGTCGCAGCCGAAGGAGTCTGCCCAATTCGCCTTCGGGAAGCCCCCGTTCACCAGGTCGGGACTGCTGACGGCGAACCGGGGCAGCCCTGCGGGTATCCCCGACCGCACCGTCGAGTACCCGAACTCGACCGCTTTCCTCCCTACTTGGGCGTTCGAGTCGGCCGCACCGAACAGGACCAGCGGCACGGCGGTGGCGGCGGACAGCAGCACGGCGGCAGCACGGAACGGACGACGGGACGGGCGACGAAACGGACGGCGAGACGGAGCTGACATGGGGCGGCCTCATCGGATCGGACCCGGAGCGGAACCGGGCAACTGCCCCAACTCTGTTCCACCGCAAGGCACTCGGGGAGGCCGTGTCGATGGTGGTGTCCGGCGTACCAGGATCGGCTCTGGACGCCCCGACCGCCCCGCGGCGATCATCGAAGGCATGACCACCGGAGACACCGCTGCCAGGCACGCGACCACCGGGGAACCGACCGCCGGCACCCCAGCTGCCGGTGCCCCGACCGTCGACGCCCGGGCCGCCGGCGCCCCGACCGCAGGAAAAGCGGCCGCCGGAGAAACGGCCGGACGGCCGCTGCCGCAGGCCGAGTTGGCCGCCTTCCTCCGGGCCAGACGCACCCGCTTGCAGCCCGAACAGGTCGGCCTGCCGCGCGGCCCGCGGCGCCGCACCCCGGGGCTGCGCCGCCAGGAGGTCGCCCAACTCGCCGCCGTGAGCGTCGAATGGTACGTCCGGCTGGAGCAGGGACGGGTCGGCACGCCCGGCACGGCCGTCCTGGACGCGCTCGCCGAGGCGCTGCGCCTCACCTCGGACGAGCGCCGCCACCTGCACCTGATCGCCCGCCGGGAGAGCCCGGCCGCGCCCGCGGACCCCGCCGCCGAGCCCCGCGACTCGCTGCGCCGCCTGCTGGACGGCATCCCGCTGCTGCCTGCCTACCTCACGGACCACCGGCTCGACGTGCTCGCCCACAACGCGGCCGCCCGAGCCCTGTTCGGCCCCTCGTTCCGCACCGCCGACACCCCGACACCCGACGCGGGCCCGGGGAGCGGGGGCACCGGCAACCTGGCCCGGATGATCTTCCTCGACCCGGCCGCCCGGACCGCCCAACTCGACTGGGAGCAGGTCGCCCGCGAGACCGTCGGCCACCTCCGGGCCGCCGCCGGACGCCACCCCGACGATGCCCGGCTCGCCGCCCTGATCGGCGAACTCCGTTACCGAAGCGGAGAGTTCGACCGGTGGTGGAGCGACCACACGGTCCTCGACCGGTCGTCCGGGCGCAAGCGTGTCCGCCACGCCGAGGCCGGCGTCCTGCACCTGCACTACGACATCCTCGGCGCCGGTCCGCACCTGCTGTACACCCTCACCCCGGCCGACCCGGCCACCGAGCGCGCACTGCGCCGCCTGGTCACCGCCCACACGGCGGCGACCGCGGCCACCAGCTCCGTCCACCCGTTCACCGCGGCCTGAACAGCATCCCGCGCCCCACTCCCCCGCGCCCCACCGGCCCCGCCCGGCTGTCGGCGGGCCGGCCGATACTGGCGGTATGCCGCCCACCGCGTCCTCGCCGTCCGTCGCCGCCCGGATGAGCCGCCAGTCCTCGCGGGACACCGCCCAGGAACTCGCGGTCCGCCGCCTGCTGTACGCCGCCGGGCTGCGCTACCGGGTGAACGCCCGCGTCCCGGGGATGCCGCGCCGCACGGTCGACATCCTGTTCCCGGGGCCGCAGGTCGCGGTGTTCCTCGACGGCTGTTTCTGGCACGGCTGCCCGGAGCACGCCACCAGCCCGAAGTCCAACGCCGAGTGGTGGCGCACCAAACTGGACCGCAACGTCGCCCGCGACCACGAGACCACCGAGCACCTCACCACCACCGGCTGGACGGTCCTGCGCTTCTGGGAGCACCAGCCCGCCGAGGAGATCGCCGAACTGGTGCGGACCACGGTGACCGACCGCCGCGCCCGCCCCAGCCGTAGCCGCAGCACCCGGAGCCCGGAAGCCTGAGACCAGCCCGGGCCGCGCCGCAGTGGGCGCCACCACATACTCAACTCAGCGAATACCGCCACCGGCCGCACTCAGGAGCGCAGCGCCGCCCGCCGGTCCAGGACGCCGAGGGTGAACTCGCCCCAGCGCAGGTTCTCGCGTTCGAACTCCATGCCGCGCAGCAACGTGAGGTAGGGGCCGACGCGTTCGGCCTCGTTGAGGTGCTGCTCCTCGGTGCGGCCGTCCAGCAGTCGGTGCCGCAGGCGCTCGTAGCGGGCGAGCTTGCCGCGCGACCACTCCATCCGCTCGATGATCGCGGCGCGGACGGCGGCGGCGTCCCCGGCGTCCACGCTCTGCACCTTGACCAGCAGTTCGTCGCGGATGGTGCTGGGGCGGGCCGGGGGTTCGGCGGTGTAGGCGCGGACGGCGGCGCGGCCGGCCTCGGTGAGCGAGAACAGGCGCTTGTCGGGGCGCTTCTCCTGTCGGACGGTGCGGGCGCCGACCAGTCCGTCGGCCGCCAGCCGGTCGAGTTCGCGGTACAGCTGCTGCGGCGTCGCCGCCCAGAAGTTCGCCACCGAGGCGTGGAAGCCCTTGGCGAGGTCGTACCCGGAGGCCTCACCCTCCAGCAGGGCGGCCATCAGCGCGTTCCGCAGTGCCATGCGGCCCAGGCTAGCACCGCTGCTCAACAACAGGAGCAATCGCCGCGCTGCCCCACACCCCTGGACAACCGAGCAGGAACCGCCCGATACTCGCCGGTAGACCTACTCAACAAAGTGACTATCAAAGGAGCTCCGCCATGCACCCGTTCCGCCAGGCGGTCGAGGCCCGGGACGAGCAGGCCCTGATCGCCCTGCTCGCCGACGACGTGGTGTTCAACAGCCCGGTGGCGTTCAAGCCGTACCCGGGCAAGCCGATCACCGCCGCGATCCTGCGCGCGGTGCTGCGGGTGTGCGAGGACTTCCGGTACGAGCGGGAGATCGGCGGGCCGGCGGAGGCCGACCACGCGCTGGTGTTCCGGGCGACGGTCGGCGGACGCGAGGTGCACGGCTGCGACTTCCTGCACGTGAACGAGGACGGGCTGATCGACGAGTTCACCGTCATGGTCCGCCCGCTGTCCGGCGCACACGCCCTGGCCGAGGCGATGGGGGCCCAGTTCGAACGGATCACCGCCGAGGCCCTCGCGGAGGCCGACGGACAGTAACGCCGGACCGCCGGACCGCCCCACAGCCGGGAAGCCGGGCCGCCGCCGCACAGCCCCACAGCCCCACAGCCCCACAGCCGTCAACCCCCTTCCCCGACAAGGGGCGTGACCGAATCATGCTGTCTGTACAAGATGGGGGCGAGCTGTTCACACTTGTCCGAACAACTCAAGGCATTCGCTCGACGTACGCCGCTCGGTCACGAGCGGTCCGCCCGGCGGTACCCCGCGCACGCTGTCCTGAGGGGCACCGCCCACCCACCCCTCACCCCGCAGAGGCGACTCACCCATGGCTGATCTGAACCGGCGTCGTTTCCTTCAACTGGCCGGCGCGAGCGTGGCGTTCTCCGCCCTGGCGCCCAGCATCGCGCGGGCCGCCTCGATCGCCCCGCAGGGCACCACGGGCACCATCCAGGACGTCCAGCACATCGTGGTGCTGATGCAGGAGAACCGGTCCTTCGACCACTACTTCGGCTCGATGAAGGGCGTCCGCGGCTTCGGCGACCCGCGCCCGGTGACGCTGCCCAGCGGAAAGCCGGTCTGGTACCAGACGAACAGCGTGAAGAAGGAGATCCTGCCGTTCCGACCGCAGGTGAACGACCTCGGCATGCAGTTCGTGCAGGACCTCAACCACGACTGGGCCGGCAGCCACAAGGCGTTCAACAACGGCAAGTACGACCAGTGGGTGCCCGCCAAGACGGCGACCACGATGGCGTACCTGACCCGGCAGGACATCCCGTTCCACTACGCGCTCGCCGACGCGTTCACCCTCTGCGACGCCTACCACTGCTCGTTCATCGGCTCCACCGACCCGAACCGCTACTACATGTGGACGGGGTACACCGGCAACGACGGGACCGGCGGCGGGCCGGTGCTCGGCAACCAGGAGGCGGGCTACTCCTGGACCACCTACCCGGAGCGCCTGGAGTCGGCCGGCGTCTCCTGGAAGATCTACCAGGACGTCGGCGACGGCCTGAACGCGGCCGGCTCCTGGGGCTGGATCAGCGACGCCTACCGCGGCAACTACGGCGACAACTCACTGCTGTACTTCAACAACTACCGCAACGCGCAGCCCGGTTCGGCACTCTACGAGAAGGCCCGCACCGGGACGAACGCGAAGGCCGGCGAGGGCCTGTTCGACCGGCTCCGGGCCGACGTGCAGGGCGGGACGCTGCCGCAGATCTCCTGGATCGTCGCCCCCGAGGCGTACACCGAGCACCCCAACTGGCCCGCCAACTACGGCGCTTGGTACGTCTCGCAGGTGCTGGACGCGCTCACCTCCAACCCGGACGTGTGGGCCCGCACCGCGCTGTTCATCACCTACGACGAGAACGACGGCTTCTTCGACCACGTGGTGCCGCCGTTCCCGCCGTCCTCCGCGAGCCAGGGCCTGTCCACCGTCGCCACCGTCGCCGACTCCTTCGCGGGCAACGCGAGTTACGCGGCCGGCCCGTACGGCCTCGGGCAGCGGGTGCCGATGATCGTGGTGTCGCCGTGGAGCACCGGCGGCTACACCTGCTCGGAGACCTTCGACCACACCTCGATCCTCCGCTTCATGGAGCAGCGCTTCGGTGTCGCCGAACCGCACATCTCGCCCTGGCGGCGGGCCATTTGCGGCGACCTCACCTCGGCCTTCGACTTCACCGCCTCGAACGCCGCCCCGGCTGTGCTGCCGTCCACCGCGGCGTACAGGCCGGCCGACGGCAACCGGCACCCCGACTATGTGCCGACCCCGCCCGCGACCGGCACCCTGCCGCGCCAGGAGGCCGGGGCGAAGCCGACCCGCCCGCTCAAGTACGCGCCGTACGTGGACGGTTCGGCCGACGTGGCGAGCGGCAAGTACACCCTGACCTGCAGCGGCGGGCCGGCGGCGGGCGCCCAGTTCCTGATCACCTCGGCGAACCGCACCGACGGCCCGTGGACGTACACCGCCGAGGCGGGCAAGTCCGTCGCCGACACCTGGAACACCACGTACTCCAAGGGCGTCACCGACCTCACGGTGTTCGGGCCGAACGGCTTCCTGCGCCGCTTCCGCAACCCGGGCAAGACCGCGGGGCCGGAGGTCACCGCCCGCCACAACGCCGCGACCGGCAACCTGGACCTGACCTTCACCAACCCGGCCGGCACCACCGCGGTCCTCACCGTCACCAACGCCTACGCGGGCACCCCGCGCACCGTCACGGTCGCCCGCGGCGCCACCGTCACCCTCACCGCCGACCTCTCCACCTGCCGCCGCTGGTACGACCTCACCATCACCTCCGACCAGACCACCGACTTCGTCCGCCGCCTCGCCGGCCACGTCGAGACCGGCGCCCCGTCCCTCTCCGACCCGGGCATCCTCACCGCCTGACCCCGCCCCACCACGCCGGCCCGGACGCCCTCCGACGTCCGGGCCGGCGTGCTGCCCGCACCATTCGGGTTGCCGAGCGACGAACGGCACCACTTGGATCGACGGAGCACCCCCGGAACGAAGAGCCCCGGCAGACCGAAGAGAACGCAGCGAGGAGCGCACGATGCCCCGAACAACCGACCCGGCCGACCCGGCCGACCCGGCCGACCCGGCCGACCCGACGGAGCTCACAGGACCGACAGAGCCCACAGGACCGACGAACCCGACGGACCCGGACGCGCTGCTGGCCCTGGACACCGCCGTGCGTGACGCCGTCGCCGTCCGACTGACCGGCACGGGGCGGGCGGAAGCGTCCCCGACCGTCACGGTCGACCTACGGGCGAAGGGGGAACTCCGTTCACTGCGCGCGGTGTTGGCGGTGACGGAGCTACCGGGCTTCGTGTGCATGTGCCTGGGCGACGTCCGGCTGGAGTTCCTCGGCGCGGACGGCGACCGACTCGCGCTGGCGGCGCTGCACCACGGGCGCACCCTGGCCTGGTCCGGGTGGGACGGCCACGCCGTGCTCGCCGACGGGAACGCGCTGCTGCACTGGCTCGCCGGACACGGCTGCTCCGAGCCGTTGCGGCAGGCCGAGCAGGAGGCCGAGCGGTGGGCGGTCGAGCGGGCCGAGGAGGAGTCCTGGCTGGCCGCCGTACCGGCGGCCCTCGCGGACCTGGCCCAGGTCCTGCTGGAGCCGTCCGTCACGGGCAGCGTCCCGTCGGCGGAGTTCCTCGCGGAACTGCGGGAGCGCCTGCGGGCGGCCACCCCCGACCCGGTGGCCCGGACCCTGGAGGTGCTGGCCTGGTACGGCGCGGGCAGCGGTCGCTACTCGGGCTTCGCCGCGCACGAGGCGACACCGGGCCGACTGCTGGGCGAGGTGCCGATCGCCGGGATCGTGGCCGCCCTGCTCTCGCCGGACGCCGAACGGCGCCACGAGCTGGGCGCGGTAAGGCACTTGATCTCCTGGAAGAGCCGTCCGCGGCAGCAACGGGACGTGGACTCGCTCCCCCGCGACCTGCGCGCGCGACTGCTGCGGGCCGCCCGGGAGGACTACGACCCCGACAGCCTCGCGGTGGCCGAGCGCTGGTTGACCCCGAACCGCTGACCCGAACCGCCGGCACGAACCACTGCCCCCGAACCACTGCCCTGAACCGCCGACCCGGCACGCCGCTCCGGTCCGCACGGCCCGGGCGCCCCTTTGACACCGGACGCCCCAATGGTCTAGACCTACCCACAATGGCGGGGCGGGCGGAGGAGCGGCGGCTATGCACACGGTGACCTGTCCGGGCCCGACGGGGGCCGATCGCCTTGCGGCGAACGGTGGTTGAGGTGCCGTCCGGGCTCCGCGCCCCCGAGCCGGAAGAGGTGGGCGCCCGGGCCGAGCAGCTGATCGGGGCGGCCGCGGTCCGTGACCGGCTGGCCGAACTCGGCGCCGCCGCCCGCACCCAGGTCCTGGCGTTCGTCCCCGACCACGCCCCGGAGCAGCGGCCCCCGGACGAGGAACCGCTCGCCCGGGGCGTCGAGGTGCGCACCCTGTACCTGGACGCGGTGCGCGGCCACCGGCCGACCGTCGACCACGCGCACCGCCTGGTGCGGCTCGGCGGGCAGGTGCGCACCGTCGCCGCACTGCCGATGCGGATGCTCGTGGTCGACCGGCGCAGCGCCGTCCTCCCGCTCGACCCGGGCCGGGACGACACCGCCACCGTGCTGCACGGACCCGGCCCCGTCGGCGCGCTGTGCGCCCTGTTCGAGCAGCTCTGGCACGCCGCCGCACCGCTCTGCCACCCGCGCGGCCGCGACCGCGACGGCATGACGGCGCAGCACTACACGCTGCTGCGCATCCTCCGGCAGGGCGCGACCGACGTGGTCGCGGCCCGGCGCCTCGGCGTCTCCGAACGGACCGTCAGACGCCTGGCCGCCGAGGCCCTGGAAGCCCTCGGCGCCCGCAGCCGCTTCCAGGCCGGGGCCCGCGCCGCCGAACGCGGCTGGCTGCGCTGACTCCGACCCCACCCCGGCCACGCCGCACCACAGGAACGCTCCCGTCCCGACCTGCTGCCAGGACGGACCGGGACGGGAGCGTCACCCCCTACTGCTGCCGCGGCGCCGCCGCGTACCCCGCGGGCCGGGTGGTGAAGGTCCCCCGGCCCTGGGTGCGGCCGCGCAACGTGCCCGCGTAGCCGAAGAGTTCGGCCAGCGGCACGGTCGCCGTCAGCACGGTGCTGCCGCCGCGCGGTTCGGAGCCGTGCACCCGGCCGCGCCGGGCGGCCAGGTCGCCGAGGACGCCGCCGACGCTGTCCGGCGGCACCGTCGCGGTGACCTCGACCACGGGCTCCAGCAGCACCGGGGTGCCGCGCCGCAGCGCCTCGCGCAGGGCGAGCCGTCCGGCGGTGCGGAACGCCAGGTCGCTGGAGTCCTTCACGTGGGTCGCCCCGTCGGTGAGGGTGACCCGGACGCCGGTGACCGGGTGGCCGAGCGGGCCGTCCGCGAGGGCGTCCCGGCAGCCCGCCTCGACGGCCTGGACGAACTCCTGCGGGACCCGCCCGCCGGTGACGGTGGAGCGGAACTCGAAGCCGTCGGTGCCGGGTTCGCCGAGCGGGGCGACGTCGACCACGATGTGCGCGAACTGGCCGGAGCCGCCGTCCTGCTTGACGTGCCGCAGCACCAGGCCGGCCACCGCCGCCGACAGGGTCTCCCGGTAGGCGACCTCCGGACGGCCGACCGTCACCTCCAGGCCGGCCCGGCGGAGCTTCTCCACCGCGACCTCCAGGTGGAGTTCGCCCATTCCGGACAGCACCCGCTGCCCGCTCTCCGGGTCGGTCCCGACCACCAGGGACGGGTCCTCCTCGGCGAGCCGGGCCAGCGTGACGGCCAGCCGGTCGGTGTCGACCGAGCGGCGCGGCTCGACCGCGACCGTCATCACCGGGTCGGCGGCGACGGCCGGTTCGAGCACCACCGGGGCCTGCGGGGCGCACAGCGTGCTGCCCGCCCGGGCCGCCTTCACCCCGACCACCGCGACGATGTCGCCCGCCACGGCGGTCGCCGTCTCGGTGTGCCGGTCCGCCTGCACCCGCAGGATGCGGGCGACCCGCTCGGTGCGCCCGGTGCGCGCGTCGAGCACGGTGTCCCCCTTCCGTAGCGTGCCGGAGTAGATCCGCAGGCTGCTGAGCCGCCCGGTGCCGGTCGCGGTGACCTTGAACACCAGGGCGGAGAACGGCTGTTCGGGATCGGCGGCGCGTTCCTGCACGCCGTCGGCGGACTCCCCGCGCACCGGCGGGACGTCCAGCGGGGACGGCAGGTACGCCGTCACCGCGTCCAGCAGCGGTTCCACGCCGCGGTTGCGGTACGCGGAGCCGCACAGCACCACGACGGCCTGCCCGTCCCGGGTGAGCTGCCGCAGCGCCCGGCGCAGCGTGTCGCCGCCGACCGTGCCGGTCGCGCAGTACTCGTCCAGCGCGCCCGGGTGCAGCTCGGCCACGGCCTCCACCAGGGCGGCCCGTCGCCGGTCCGCCTCCGGTGCCAACTCCGCCGGAACGTCGCCGACTTGAACGCCCACCGGGGTCGGTTCGGCGGCATCCGGCCAGGTCAGTGCCCGGAGGTCGAGCAGGTCGACCACGCCGGTGAAGCCGCCCTCCCGGCCGATCGGCAGCTGCACCGCCAGCGGGACGGGGTGGAGCTTCTCCCGGATCGAGGCGACGGCGGTGTCCAGGTCGGCACCGGGCCGGTCCATCTTGTTGACGAACGCGATCCGCGGCACGCCGTGCCGGTCCGCCTGCCGCCACACCGACTCGCTCTGCGGCTCGACGCCCGCGACGGCGTCGAACACGGCCACCGCGCCGTCCAGCACCCGCAGCGAGCGCTCGACCTCGTCGGCGAAGTCGACGTGGCCGGGCGTGTCGATCAGGTTGAGCAGGTGGCCGTCCCACTCGCAGCTGACGGCGGCGGCGAAGATGGTGATGCCGCGGTCGCGCTCCTGCGGGTCGAAGTCGGTGACGGTGGTGCCGTCGTGGACCTCACCGCGCTTGTGGATCGCGCCGGTCAGGAACAGCACGCGCTCGGTGACGGTGGTCTTGCCGGCGTCCACGTGCGCCAGGATGCCCAGGTTGCGGACGGTGCCGATGACGGCGGAGGTGGCGGCGACGGTGGTCGTGGTGGTGGCGAGGTCGGTACGCATGGCCCGGGCCTTTCGGGGTTTCGTTCCAGGAATCGGCAGCGCGATCCACGGCCCCACGAGCCCGAATCCGACAACTCCCCCGCACAGCACGGCACCTGACCGTACATCGCATCCGGCGCGCCCAACACGGCACAGCACGGCACAGCACGCCGTCCCGTCAACGGGCGGGATTCACAGGGGGGTTGGGTGGAACTCGCAGGTCCTCTACCGGCACCGGCCGCGCAGCGGGCGCCGGCCTGCCCAGGACACCAGGATCACCTCGAACCGCGACGAGGGAACGACGACGGCGGCGGTACGCACGACCGGTCCCTCCCTCTCCCTGTCACGGTGCACCCGACGGCCGTCCGGCCCGGGCGTCTCACAGCGTGCCGAGTCTAGGCACGCCCGCCCGCCACCGTCACCGGGTTTTCCCGCCCCGACACACCGGTGCGGCGGCTCCGGCAACCGGCCGGAACCGCCGCCCCCCTCCTCCCTCGCCCCCTCCTGCCGTTCCCCCGCCCCAGGTCCGGCCGGCCCCCAGCGGCCGTCGGGCGTCGGGCGTCAGACCACCAGGTCGTGGCGCTTGACGTACCAGTAGTGGAAGCCGAACAGCGCGCCCAGCACGGCCAGCCACTGCAGGGTGTTCGCCAGCGGGACGGTCCCGAGCGGCAGGGTCAGCGCGAACGCCACCCGGATCAGCGCGTCCAGGGCGAAGCCGGCGCCCCACACCAGCGTCAGCAGCCGCAGGTGGCGGCGGAACGCCGGGTCGTACTCCCACTGGCCGGCCCAGGCGTCCGCGCCGTCCGGACCGATCTTCGCGGCCACCACGCCGCGAGCCGCGCTCAGCATGAACGGACGGCGGCTCAGCAGGCTGCCCAGCACCCAGAGGCCGAGCAGGCCGAACACCCAACTGTCGCGCACCAGCAGCACCCTGGGGCTGCCGCTGACCGCCGAGAGCACGCCGCCGACCGCGATCATCAGCAGGGCGAAGACCGGCATCGGGTCCAGTCGGCGATTGCGGACCAGGCCGTACAGCACCCACGGCAGGGCCACCAGGCCGCTCAGCGTGATCGCCAGCCACTGGCTGGCCCCGAAACCCAGCAGCGCGTAGTAGGCCGCCAGCGGCACGCCCAGCTCGAACACCAGCGAGCGCGCCATCTGCCGCTTCCCGCGCGCCGCCCGCTCCTTCGCACTCGCGCCGTCCCCCGCGTACGCCGCCCAGTCGACCTTGCCGTCCGCGTCCCGCGGCAGCGCCCCCGGCCCGCCGGCCACTCCCCCGACCGCACCGGCCCCCGCGCCCGCCCCGGCCCCCACCGCCGCCGCACCCGCACCCGCCGTACCCGTCACGCCCGTCGCCCCCGCCATGTCCGTCGCCCCCGCTTCGATCCGCTGCTCGCTCATGACTCTTCACCCCATGTCCGATGCGCTTCCATGCACACCTCGGCCGGACGGACCGCCCGGTCGAACAGGTCCGCCAACTCCCGCCCGCAGGCCGCGGCGTCCAGCTCCGGCTCGTGCAGCACCCGCACCAGCAGCGCGTCGATCGCGCCCTGGACGGCCGTCACCAGCACCCGGGCATCGAACGGCCCGAACGCCCCGGACGCCTGCGCGGCCCGGACCCGCTGCTCCTGGAACTCCATGACGGCCTTCCGGCTCGCCGCGAACTCGTCCTGCGCGTCGTCGCCCTGGAGGTTCAGGACCTCCAGCAGCGCGGCCATCTCCTTCGGGTGCACCGCCGCCAGCTCGATGTTCGAGGTGATGAAGACCCGCTGCCGCTCGCGCGGACCGGTCTGGGCCTCGATCCGCGGCAGCATGTAGGCCTCCGCGACCCGGATCACCTCCGCGACCACCTCGCGCAGCAGGTCGCCCTTGCCCTTGAAGTGGTACGAGATCATCCCGGTGCTGCTCAGCCCGGCCTGCTCGGCGATCCGCGCGTACGAGGCCTTGGCGTAGCCCGCGTCGGCGATCACCTCGATGGCCGCCGCCACGATCTGCCGGCGTCGCGCCGACTCGGTGAACGTCCGCCCCACGGCGCACCTCCTCGCTCATCCTTGCTCGCTCGAACAATTTCTTGCTTGACTGAGCAAAACGATAGACCTGTTTGCTCGCCCGAGCAACACTTTGCGCGGACAAGCAGAAGGACCGCCCGCGCGGTGCGGACGGTCCTTCCGGGAGGCTCCCCCTCGATCGGTCAGCCGGGCAGCTGCCCGTCCCGGATCACCCGGGCGTACCAGTGCGCGCTGTCCTTGAGGGTGCGGCGCTGGCTGGCGAAGTCGACGTGGATGATGCCGAAGCGCTTGCTGTAGCCGTACGCCCATTCGTAGTTGTCGAGCAGCGACCAGAGGAAGTAGCCCCGGACGGGGGCGCCGTCGGTGATGGCGCGGTGCACGGCGGCGAGGTGGCCGTGCAGGTAGTCGACCCGCTCGGGGTCGTGGACGGCGCCGCTGGGGTCGGTGTAGTCCTCGTAGGCGGCGCCGTTCTCGGTGACCAGCAGCGGCACGCCGGGGAGGTCGTCGCGCAGTCGGGTGAGCAGTTCGTAGAGGCCGTCGGCATCGACCGGCCAGCCCATCGCGGTGCGGGTGCCGGGGGCGGGCAGGAAGCGGATGCCCCGGTCGGCGGGCCAAGGGCTGCCGCCCTGGTGGCCGTCCCCGCGCGGGCCCCCGGTGTCCGTCCCGGACGTGTCCTCGGCGGCGACCACGGTCGGCGTGTAGTAGTTGATGCCGAGCGAGTCGATCGGCCGGGAGATCTCGGCCAGGTCGCCGTCCCGGACGAAGGACCAGTCGGTGACGTCGGCGGTGTCGGCGAGGACGTCCTCGGGGTAGCGGCCGTGGAAGACCGGGTCGAGGAAGATCCGGTTGGCCAGGCCGTCGATCCGGCGGGCCGCTTCCAGGTCGGCGGGGTCGGTGGAGAGCGGGCGGACGGCGGCCAGGTTGAGGGTGAGCGAGACCTGCGCGGCGGCGGGGAGTTCGGCGCGCAGCGCGGCGGTGCCGAGGCCGTGGGCGAGCAGCAGGTGGTGGTGGGCTGTGAGGGCGGCGGCGTGGTCGGTGCGGCCCGGGGCGTGCACGCCGTTGCCGTAGCCGAGGAAGGCACTGCACCAGGGCTCGTTGAGGGTGGTCCAGGTGGCGACCCGGTCGCCGAGGCGGCGGGCGGCGATGCTCGCGTACTCGGCGAAGCGGTACGCGGTCTCCCGGTCGGTCCAGCCGCCCTCGTCCTCCAACTCCTGGGGCAGGTCCCAGTGGTAGAGGGTGGCGACGGGGTCGATGCCGGCGGCGAGGAGTTCGTCGACCAGGCGGTCGTAGAAGTCGAGGCCGGTCTCGTTGGCGGGGCCGCGGCCGCCGGGCCGGACCCGCGGCCAGGAGAGCGAGAACCGGTAGGCGCCGAGGCCGAGTTCACTCATCAGGGCGACGTCGTCGCGGTACCGGTGGTAGTGGTCGGCGGCGATGTCACCGGTGTCGCCGTTGCGGACGGCGCCGGGGCGGCGGCTGAAGGTGTCCCAGATGGACGGGGTGCGGCCGTCCTCGGCGGCGGCGCCCTCGATCTGGTAGGCGGCGGTGGCGGCGCCCCAGCGGAACCCGGCCGGGAAGCGGCGGGCGGAGCCGGCGGCGGCGGCAGTAGCGGTGGCATCGGTGGCGGTGGCATCGGCGGCGGCAGCAGTAGTACCACCGGCAGCGGCGGTGGCGGCCTGGGCGAGCGTGTCGACGGTCATGTCGCGTTCCATCCAAACAGTTTGAGGGTCAGTCAGCCCTTGACGGCGCCCTGCATGATGCCGCCGACGATCTGTCGGCCGAGCAGGGCGAACACCACCAGCACCGGCAGGGTGCCGAGCAGGGTGCCGGCCATCACCACGGACTGGTCGGGGACGTAGCCCTGGCCGAGCGACTTGAGCGCGACCTGCACGGTGGGGTTCTGCGAGCTGAGTGCGACGATCGGCCAGAAGAAGTCGTTCCAGGTGGCCATGAAGGTGAGCATGCCGAGCACCGCCATGCCGGGCCGGGCGACGGGCAGCACGATGGAGCGGAAGATCCGCAGCAGCGAGGCGCCGTCCATCCGGCCGGCCTCGACGAGTTCGTCGGGCAGCGCCTGCACCAGGTACTGGCGCATGAAGAACACGCCGAACGCGGAGACCAGCGAGGGCAGGATCACCGAGGGCAGCTTGTTCTGCAGGTCGAGCTTGACGATCACCATGAACAGCGGGATGACGCCGAGCTGCGGCGGGATCATCATGGTGCCGACGGTGAGCGCGAGCAGCGCGCCGCGGCCGCGGAAGCGGAGCTTGGCGAAGGCGAACCCGGCGAGCGTGGAGGAGAGCACCACGCCGGCGGTGACCAGGCTCGCCACGATCAGCGAGTTGAGCAGCGCCTTGCCGATCTCGGCCTGTTCGAGGGCCTGGCCGAAGTTGTGGAACAGGTTCGGCCCGGGCGTCAACGCGGGTGTGGCGGAGCTGAGTTCGGAGTTGGAGCGGCTGGCGGCGACCAGTGTCCAGTAGAACGGGAACACGAACACCAGGGTGGCCCCGATCAGTACCGCGTGGGCGAGCGGGCCGCCGCTCAGCGGGGAGCGCGCCCGGCGGGCCGGGCCCGCCTTCCGGTCCGAACCGCGCGGCACCGCGCGGGGCTTGTCGATCACGTGGGTCATCGGGTCACCGGTCCGTGCGGTTGCGGCGGGCGGCGATCGCCGCGTTGAGCAGGGCGAGTACGACGATCAGCAGGAACATCACCCAGGCGACGGCGGCGGCCCGGCCGAGGTGGAAGAAGGTCCAGCCCTGCTCGTACAGGTAGAGGCCGAGGGTCTGGTACTGGTGCGAGATGCCGCCGCCGGAGTTGCCCTCGTAGAGCAGGGGTTCGCCGAACAGCTGGGTGGCGCCGATGGTGGAGACGATCACGGTGAAGACGATGGTGGGGCGCAGCCCGGGCACGGTGACGTGCCGGAACTGCTGCCAGCGGGAGGCGCCGTCGACGGCCGCGGACTCGTACAGCTCGCCGGGGATCGCCTGCATGCCGGCCAGGTAGATGAGCGCGTTGTAGCCGCTCCAGCGCCAGGTGACGATCGCCGAGACGCCGAACTGGGAAGCCCAGGTGTCGGCCTGCCAGTCGACCGGGTCCAGGCCGATGCTGCCCAGCACCCAGTTGATCAACCCGTAGTCGCGGCCGAAGAGTTGGGCGAAGACCAGGGTGGCGGCGGCGACCGAGGTGGCGTACGGCATCAGCATGGCGACCCGGAAGAAGGTCCGGCCGCGGAGCTTGTAGTTGAGCAGGTGGGCCAGGCCCAGGGCCATCAGCAGCTGGGGCACCGTGGAGAGCACGCCGATGGTGAAGGTGTTGCGCAGCGCGTTCCAGAAGAACGGGTCGTCGAGCAGCCGGGTGTAGTTCTGCAGGCCGAGCCAGTCCATCCGGTCCGAGGTCTGCAGTTCGACCCGGTGCAGCGACACCCAGGCGGTGTACACCAGCGGGAACAGGCCGAACGCGGCGAACAGCACGAAGAACGGGGCGAGGAAGCCGTAGGGGGCGAGCCGGCGGCGGACGCGGCCCGCCGGCACGGAAGCGGCGGGCGCGACGGGTGCCGGGGGCCCGGCGGGCAGCCGGGCGGTGGAGCTGAGGGCCATGGGCGGGGTCCTTCGACGGGGCGCCCGGCCCGCCGGGTGAACGGCGGTCCGGGCGAACAGCGGTCCGATACAAGCAACTTGACGGAACGTCAGTTACCGCTGGCCTTCTTGACGTTGTCCAGGGCGTGCTTCCAGGCGGCGTCCGGGGCGGTGTTGGTGCGCTCCACCTCGCCGAGGGCGTCGGTGAACGCCTTGCCGATCACGCCGTCGTCGGTGCCGAGCACCTGCGCGGGCATCGCGTTCGCGGACTCGCTGAAGATCTGGCCGATCGGGGCGTTGTTGAAGTACGGGTCCTTGACGTCCTTGATGGCCTCCTGCGCGCCGGTGGAGGACGGGAAGGAGCCCTGCTTGGTGAAGAGGGTGGCCTGCTGCTCCTTGGCGGTCAGCCACTTGATCAGCTCGGCGGCCTCCTTGGGGTGCTTGGCGGTGCGCGGCACCGTCAGGTAGGAGCCGCCCCAGTTGCCGGTCCTGCCCGGGCCGGCGGCGATGTCCCACTTGCCCGCGGCGGCGTCGCCGGCCTGGCCCTTGATGTAGCCGATCATCCAGGCGGGGCAGGACAGGGTGGCGAACTTGCCGGTGGAGAACGCCTTGTTCCACTCGGGGGTCCACTGGGCGAGCTTGGCGGACAGGCCGTCGGCGACCAGCCGGGTCGCGTCGGCCCAGGCGGTCTTCACCGCCGGGCTGCTGTCGTAGACCGGCTTGCCGGCCTCGTCGGCGTAGCGGACCTTCTGCTGCCCGACCTCGGCGGTGAACATGCCGGCGGCGCTGTCGGTCCAGGCGTTGCCCGCCTCGGCCTTGGCGGCGTACTGCTTGCCGAGGTCGAGGTAGCCCTGCCAGCTGGACCACTTGGCGGCCAGCTCGGTGCGGTCGGTGGGCAGGCCGGCGGCCTTGAACAGGTCGGTCCGGTAGCAGATCGCCTCCGGGCCGATGTCGGTGCCGGCGCCGAGCACCTTGCCGTCGGCGGTCTTGATCGCGGCGCCCTTCCAGGCGACCAGGCCGTCGTTGACGTCGCCGATGCCGAGCGTCTTGAGGTCGGTGAACTTGTCGGACTGCTTCTGCACCACGCTGGCCACCCGGCCGACCTCCAGGCCCTGGATGTCGGCGAGGCCGCCGCCGCCCGCGAGCTTGGTCTGCAGGGCCTGCCAGTACTGGCCCTCGTCCTGGGTGTCGGTCTGCTTGATGGTGACGTTGGGGTGCAGCTTCATGTACTCGTCGTACAGCCCGGCCTCCTTGAACCCGAAGGTGCCGAACAGGTCCACCGTCAGGGTCACCTTGCCGTCGGCGGAGTCCTTGGACCCGGTGCCGCCGGAGCTGCTGCAGGCGGTGAGCAGCAGGGCGGTGGCGAGGACGGCGCTGCCGAGGGCGGCGGTGGAAGGGCGGGCTCTGACGGGACGCATGGCATGGCCTCCAGGGCGGGGCGGGAGCGTGGGAGAGGTCGTGGCGAAGCAGGTGCCGATCCGGAAGGCGCCCACAATCTGAGAGCGCTCTCAACCGATGCCGAGAGAGTGCCCAACCGGAAGTTCGCCCGTCAAGCCCTCGAAACCTGAACGTAATCTGCCGCGCGACCCGAGCTGGGGTTTCGACTTCTGAACGCAACAGTGTGTGTCACGGCAGTTGACACCCCTTCAGGAGCGCCTTTACGGTCCGCTGGCTGAGAGCGCTCTCATTCCGACCCGCCCGCCCCCCCACTCGAGGTGGACACGATCATGAAGCTCCGCTCGCTCCGCGGCCCGACGGCCGCCCTCACCACGCTGGGGCTGGCCGCCGCGGCCACGCTCACCGCCGCCCTCGGCGCGGGCACCGCCTCCGCCGCCACCGTCCGGGTCGGCCTCGGCGGCTACACCGACGCCCGCCCGGCGGGCACCGTCGGTCCGAGCAACTCCGACGGCGCGCCGGTCGCCCCGAAGGTGACGCCGCGGATGGCCGGCCAGGCCGCCCCCACCAACGACTGGTGGTCCTCGCTGATCTACCAGCGCTTCGCGGGCAACCCGTACTCGGAGAACCTGTACCCGCACCCGATGACCTTCAAGGCACAGGCCGCGGGCCTGGAGGTCGGCTACCCCACCACGCCGACCATCACCTCCGACGGCCGCCAGTACGACTACACCCACACCCGGGACCTCACCCTGGGCGTGGCCGGCCTGAACTCCCCCGACACCAAGGTCGACGGCTGGTCGGACTGGACGGTCACCCCGTACTGGGCGGACGGCGCGCACACCTTCAGCGCGACGATCGGCCACGGCCTGCCGTACGTGTACGCGCACGCCACCGGCGGCGCCGCGCAGGTCACCACCGCCTCGGCACCCACCGTCTTCAGCAACCAGGGCAGCGTGCTCGGCATCACCGTCGGCGGCCACAACTACGGCCTGTTCGCGCCCACCGGCTCCAGCTGGAGCGTCAGCGGCAGCACCGTCACGGCGAACCTCGGCAGCAAGGACTACTACTCGGTCGCGCTGCTGCCCTCCACCGCCGACCTGGACCGATTCCGCTCCTACGCCTACAACTTCGTCACCGACACCAAGGTCGGCTGGAACTACGACGAGGCCGCCGGGAAGCTCACCACCACCTTCACCGCCACCACCACCGCCCAGGAGGGCACCGGCAGCGGCACCCTGCTCGCGCTCTACCCCCAGCAGTGGCAGGCCACCCCGGACGCGCTCACCGGGCTGACCTACACCTCCCCGCGCGGCACCATGAAGGTCCGCCAGGGCAGCGGGTTCTCCACCGTGCAGTCCGTCACCGGCGTGCTGCCCTCACTGCCCGACGTCGGCGCCTACGACCGCACCGCGCTGGCCAACTACCTCCACCAGGTCGCCGACGCGAGCGACCCGTTCAGCGCCGCCACCGACACCTACTGGACCGGCAAGGCCCTCGGCCGCCTGGCCCAACTCGTGCCCGTCGCTGACCAGTTGGGCGACAGCGCGGTGCGCGACAAGATGCTCGGCCTGCTGAAGGGCAAGCTGCAGACCTGGTTCGCCGGCACCGGCTCCCCCGGCTTCGCCTACGACTCCACCTGGAAGACCCTGATCGGCTACCCGGCCTCCTACGGCACCGACGCCGAACTCAACGACCACCACTTCCACTACGGCTACTTCGTGCAGGCCGCGGCCACCGTCGCCCGCTACGACACCGCCTGGGCCGCCGACTCCCAGTGGGGCGGCATGGTCAAGCTGCTCGCCAAGGACGCGGCCAACACCGACCGCGCCGACGCCCGCTTCCCCTGGCTGCGCAACTTCGACCCCTACGAGGGCCACGGCTGGGCCTCCGGCCACGCCGCCTTCGCCGCCGGCAACAACGAGGAATCCTCCTCCGAGTCCCTGAACTTCAGCGCCGGCCTGCTGCTGTACGGCGCTGCCACCGGCGACACCGCGCTGCGCGACCTCGGCGTCTACCTGTACACCACCGAGGCCAACGCCGTTCAGCAGTACTGGTTCGACGCCGACCACCAGGTCTTCCCGGCCGCCTTCCAGCACGCCACCGTCGGCATGGTCTGGGGCTCCGGCGCCGCCTACTCCACCTGGTGGACCGCCGCGCCCGGCATGATCCACGGCATCAACTTCCTTCCCGTCACCTCCGGTTCGCTCTACCTGGCGCGCCGCAAGGACGATCTGGCCGCCAACCTGGCCGAGTTGAAGGCCAACAACGGCGGCGCGTTCACCGACTGGCGCGATCTCCTCTGGGAGGCCGAGGCGTTGACCGACCCGGCCGCCGCCAAGGCCGACTGGGACGCGGGCAACGCCGGCTACACCCCGGAGGAGGGCGAGTCCCGGGCCCACACCTACGCCTGGATCTACGACCTCGCCGCACTCGGCACCCTGGACCCGGCGACCACCGCCGACACCCCGACCGCGGCGGTCTTCGCCAACGGCTCCACCCGCACCCACGTGGCGCACAACTTCACCACCACCGCGCGGACGGTGCACTTCTCCGACGGCTACGCCCTGACCGTCCCGGCCCGCTCCACCGCCTCCGAACGCGGCACCCGGTCCGACGGCGGCACCGGCGGCGCCACCAACTCGCCCTCCCCGACCGCGAGTCCGTCCCCCACCACGTCCCCCACCACGTCCCCGACCCCCTCCCCGTCCGCCACCGCCCCGCAGACCCGCGCCAACACGCTGTACCTGCAGCCCGGCGGCGCCCTCACCCCCGCCTACGGCACCGGCGCGACCAGCAGCACCGTCCCGTCCGGCGGCGGCGCCAACCACGACGGCACGCCCTACCAGCCGCTGACCTTCACCATGGCCCACCTCGCCGGCACGCTCCGCCCCGGCGGCGCCACCGACTTCGACCTGTACGTGGACGCCGGCTCGACCGTCGCACTGGCCCAACAGGCCCGCGTCTCCTACGACTTCAACGGCGACGGGACGATCGACCGGACCGAGACCTACCGCTACTTCGCCACCGACCCGGTCCCCGGCTGGGAGCGCTACAGCGCCACCGCCGCCGGCCTGCAGTCCAGCACCGGCGCCCCGCTCACCAACCTCAGCGACGGCACCGTGAAGATCGAGGTCTGGCCCGCCCTCGGCAGCGCCCCCGCCCAGCTCCGCACCGGCGCGACGCAGTCCCAGGGCAGCGCGTCCGTCCTGCGCCTCCCGTTCGACTGACCCCGCTCCCCCACCCGAACGCCGCCGGGGCCCACCGACAGGGGCCCCGGCGGTCGGCCGTTCCACGAGACCGTTCCGCCGGGCCGGTGTGCGGGGCCGGTGTGCGGATTTCGGGGACACCCGGCGCGGATCGGCGCGCGCTGCCCGGCCCGGTCCCCGTGACGGGGCAGGCTCATCGGAAGCGCACACCCCGACGCACTGCCCGCCGGAAGGACCCCGGATGGAACCGCACTTCGGACGCCGCCTCCTGCTCGGCGCCCCCGCCGTGGCCGCCCTCGGCCTCGTCCTGCCCATCGCCGACCGGGCCACCGCCGACACCGCCGACCGCACCGGCCGTCGTACCGGCCACGCCGACCTCACCGGCCGCTTCCGCGCCCTGGAGCGTGAACACGGCGCCCGGCTGGGCGTGTTCGCCCACGACACCGGCTCGGGGGCGACGGTGCGCTACCGCGCGGACGAGCTGTTCCCGATGTGCTCCACGTTCAAGACGCTCGCCGTCGGCGCGGTGCTCGACGGCGGCGACGACCTCTCCGCGCGGGTGCACTACACCGAGGCCGACGTCACCGACTCCGGCTACGGCCCGGTCACCGGTCGGCCGGAGAACCTGGCCGGCGGCCTGACGGTGGCCGAACTCTGCGCCGCCGCAATCGAGTTCAGCGACAATGCGGCCGCGAACCTGCTGCTGCGCCGACTCGGCGGGCCGACGGCCGTCACCCGCTTCTGCCGTGCGATCGGCGACCCGGTGACCCGGCTGGACCGCTGGGAACCCGCACTCAACTCCGCCGAACCGGACCGCGTCACCGACACCACCACCCCGCACGCGCTGGCCCGCGACTACGCCCGCCTGGTCCTCGGCCCCGTCCTCGCCCCGCCCGACCGGGACCGGCTCCGCGGCTGGCTGCTCGGCAACACCACGGGCGCGCACCGACTGCGGGCCGGCCTCCCGCCCTCCTGGACGCTCGCCGACAAGACCGGGACCGGCTCCCACGGCACCGCCAACGACGCGGGCCTCACCTGGCCCCCGAACCGCGCCCCGATCACCCTCGCCGTCCTCACCACCCACCCCACCACCCGGGACGCCCCCACCGACGAACCCCTCCTCGCCACCACCGCCCACCTGATCGCCGAAGCCCTGTCCTGACCCACCCCGAGCACCCCACCACAGGCGCCCCAGCAGTTCCCCGACCGACCCCGCAGGCCCCGCCGCCAGGCGAACGCACGAACCACCAACGGCGCCCCCGCCCGCAACCCACCGCAGGCGGCCTCCACCCCCGGGCACAGCCCACCCCGGCCCGCCGCAGGCGAACTCCCCCCGGCCAGTCCCATCGGCCCCGCAAGCCCGCCGCAGGCGAACCCCCGCCCCGGCAGAACCCCGGTCCACCCCGCAACCACACCCCGCTGACCCCAGCCGCACCCGCCGCAGGCAGCCTCCCACCCCAGGCAGAAGCCCCCCGGCCAATCCCATCAGCCCCACAAGCCCGCCGCAGGCGAACCCCCGCCCCGACAGAATCCCGCCCGACCCCGCACCGCGTCCCACCGCCCCACCGACCCGCCGTCAGGCGGATGCGCGGATCACCAGCTCCGTCGGAATGATCACCGACGACGGCGCGGACGCCGAGGGGTCGTTGAGGCGGCGCAGCAGGAGTCGGGTCATCAGGCGGCCCATCTCCTCGATCTGCTGGCGGACGGTGGTGAGCGGCGGCTCCGTCCAGGCGGCGATGGACTCGACGTCGTCGAAGCCGACCACCGCGACGTCCTGGGGGACCCGGCGCCCGGCTGCCCGCAGGACCCGGATCGCACCGGAGGCCATCGCGTCGGAGGCCGCGAACACCGCGTCCAAGTCCGGTCGCCGGGTGAGGAGTTCGGCCATCGCCCGGCCACCGCCGTCCGCGGTGAAGTCGCCGACGGCGATCAGGTCGGCGTCGCCGTCGGGCAGCAGGTCGCGGTAGCCGTCGAGGCGGTCGATCGAGGAGGTCTGGTCGAGCGGGCCGGTGATGGTGGCGATCCGGCGGCGGCCGATCGAGCGCAGGTACTGGACGGCGAGCCGTCCGCCGCCGCGGTTGTCGTTGTCGACGTAGACCAGGTCGCGGTCGGACTCGGCGCCGGGCCACCCGGGGCGGCCGCCGATGACGAAGGGCAGGCCGAGGCGGTGCGCGGTGGCGGGGGTCGGGTCGGAGCGGTGCAGCGAGAACAGCAGGACGCCGTCGACGTGGCCGCCGGCCAGGTAGCGGCCGATCCGGTCGTGGTCCTGCTCGTCCTCGGCCAGCAGCAGCACCATCTGGTTGTCGGCGGCGGCCAGTTCGCGGCTGATGCCACGCAGGTGCTGGGCGAAGAACGGGTCGGAGAAGAACCGGGCCTCGGGTTCGGCGACGACCACGCCGATCGCCCGGTTGCGGCGGGTGACCAGGGTGCGGGCGGCCAGGTTGGGCACATAGCCGAGTTCGTCGACGGCCTGCTGGACCTTCTCGCGGAGCGCGGCCCGCACGCCCGCCCCGCCGTTGACCACCCGGGAGGCGGTGGCCCGGGACACGCCGGCCCGTTCGGCCACCGACTCCAGGGTGGGCCGGCCGCCCGGTTCCGCGCCGGCGCCGTTCCCGGGGCGGTGCTCCGCCCGTGCATCGGCCACCGTGGGCTCCTCTCCGCCGTCCGCAGCTGCCGGTCGGCAGTTCCGCTGGCGATCAGCCTAGCGCCCGCCACCCCGTTCTGAGAGCGCTCCCAGAAACCGGCCCGGAGCCACCCGGAGCCACCCTGAAACCACTCCGGAGCCACCCTGGAGCCGGCCCCGCAACCACTCCGGAGCGACTGCGGGGCCGGCTCAGACGGTGACCACGTGCCGTTCGCCGGCCTCGACGGCGACGGTGAGCCGGTTCCCGGGCGGCGGGAACGGGCAGATGAAGTGGTCGGCGAAGGCACACGGCGGCAGGAAAGCCCGGTTCAGGTCGAGCACGGTGGTGCCCTCGGCGTCGGGCGCGGGCAGCGTGACGAACCGGAACCGGTAGGTCTCTCGGCCGCTGGTGTTGTCCGCGAGGACAGCGCTGAGCCGGCCGCCCTCGCCGCTGACGGTGAGCGTGTGCGGCTGCCCGGCCAGCGTGAACGCGATCCGTCCGGCGACGGCGAGCGGGCGGGCCCGGCCGTCCGCGTTCTCCACCAGCACGGCCTGCCCGCCGTCGTCGAAGGGCGTGAACACGGCGGGCACCGCCCAGTCCGGCGCGTACGGGTAGACCGAGATCCCGGCGAACGCGGCCCGGGCGGGCGCGGCGGGGTCGAAGACCCGCAGCGCGAGTTCGCCCTCGCGCTCGATCGGCACCAGCCGCAGTTCGTCCAGGACGGCGATCCCGGGCTCCCGGTCGATGTCCGGCCGCAGCTCCACCCGGCCGGTCAACTCCCTTTCCCCCGAGGCGTGTTCGAGCCGGACGCCGTCACCGAGCCGCAGCTCGGCGCAGACCGCCCCGTCCTCGGCCCACCAACGGCCGGGCAGCCCGGGGAGTTTCGCGGGCTCCGGCGCCAGCCAGTGGGTGCCGGTCAGCGCCAGCGGCCCGTGCGGGGCGCCGACCGCGGCGTTCCGCGACTCCGTCCAGCGCTGCCAGCTCTCGGCTGCGGTGTCGGTCATCTGACTGCCTCCCAAGTCGTCGGTGCCGCAGGGAACTTGCGGCCGGTCCGGTCGGCCGCGGCGGAGCGGGTTCAGGGGCGGGCGAGCGGCCGGAACAGACCCTCCTGCATCACGGAGACCACCAACTGCCCGCTGCGGTCGTAGATCTCGCCCCGGGCCAGGCCGCGCGCGCCGTGCGCGATCGGCGACTCCTGCTGGTACAGCAGCCACTCGTCGGCCCGGAACGGGCGGTGGAACCACATCGCGTGGTCCAGCGAGGCGAGGTCGAAGTTCCGTTCGCCCCACAGGGGTTCGACGGGGGCGCGAACGGCGTCCAGCAGCGTCATGTCGCTGGCGTACGTCAGCGCGCAGACGTGGATCAGCGGGTCGTCGGGCAGTGCGCCGTTGGTCCGCAGCCACACCCCGCTGCGGGCCTCGACGCCGTCCAGTTCCTCGCGCGTCCACTTCAGCCGGTCCACGTAGCGGATGTCGAAGGGCTGGCGGCGGCTGATGAACGGCGGCAGTTCGCCGAGCCGGGCACCGACCTCGTCCAGCGCGCTCGGCAGGTCCTCGGGGGCGGGGACGTCCGGCATCGGGAACTGGTGCTCGATGCCGGAGGGTTCGGGCTTGTGGAAGTCCGCGGTCAGCGCGAAGATCGACCGCCCGCCCTGGATGGCCAGTACCCGGCGGGTGGTGAAGGAGCGCCCGTCCCTGATCCGGTCGACCTGGTAGACGATCGGCACGCCCGGGACGCCGGGGCGCAGGAAGTACGAGTGCAGCGAGTGCACCGGCCGGTCCTCGTCCACCGTGCGGCCCGCCGCCACCATCGCCTGGCCCGCGACCTGGCCGCCGAAGGTCCGCTGCAGTGCCTCCTCCGGGCTGCGGCCGCGGAAGATGTTCAGCTCGATCTGCTCCAGGTCGAGCAGGTCGACGAGCTGGTCGACGGGGGTTCCCATGTATCGCTCCCTCTCCGGACGCCCGGCGGACAAGGGTGTGCCGCCGAACGCCTTTCCTCGTCCAGCACAAGTCTCCGCGCCCACCCCGCATTCCCGCCCTCCGGCACGCTGACACCCTCTTCCAGCGTGGCCGGCACCGCCCTCCGGCCGTGACCGAAACCGCCCCTCAGCTCCGGTCGGCGCCGTCCTCCAGGGCCCGCAGGCGGGCGGTCGCGGCCGGGGCCTCGGCGGCTCCGAGGCGCCGGTACAGGGCGACGGCCGGCCGGAGGGCGGCGAGGGCGGCGGCGTGGTCGCCGGCCCGGGCGGCACAGTGGGCGGTGCCTTCGAGGGCTCTGGCCTCGTCCAGGGGGCTGTGCGCCGCCCGGGCCAGGTCCAGGGCCTGCCGGTAGAGGGCCGGCGCCCCGGGGGCTCCGGCGGTGTCGGCGGCCAGCGCGGCGGTGCTGGTGAGCACCTCGGCCTCGCCCTGGCGGTCCCCCACCTCGCGGAAGAAGGCCAGCGCCTGCGCGAACAGGTCGGCGGCGGCCGCGTGGTCCCCGGTGGCGTGCCGGACCCGGCCCAGGTCGTGGGTGGCGTTGGCCGCGCCGTAGCGCTGGCCGACCTTCCGGAAGATGTCCAGGGCCCGGCCCAGCAGGTCGGCGGCGGCCGCGTGGTCCCCGGTGGCGTGCCGGACCCGGCCCAGGTCCTTGAGGGCGTAGGCCTCGCCGTCGCGCTTGCCCAGGTCGAGGTAGATCTCCAGGGCCCGTTCCAGCGCGGCGGCCGCGGCGGCCGCGTCCCCCGTGGTGAGCCGCACCCGGCCCAGGTTCCACAGGGCGTTCGCCTCGCCGTGGCGGTTGCCCAGCTGCCGCATGATCGTCAGGGCCTGTTCCTGGAGGCTCCCGGCGGCGGCGTAGTCGCCGGTGGCGTGCCGCACCCGGCTGAGGTCCCACAGGGTGTTCGCCTCGCCGTGCCGGTCGCCGAGGTCCTGGTGGATCTCCAGCGCCCGCTCCAGCAGGTCGGCGGCGGCCGGGTAGTCCCCGGTGGCGTGCCGGACCCGGCCGATGCTCCACAGCGAACCGGCCTGGCCGAGACGGTCGCCGAGCTCCTGGTAGCCGGCCAGGGCGCGCTCGTGCAGGCCGGCGGCGACCTGGAGTTCCCCGAGCACGTAGCGGACCCGCCCGAGCTCCTCCAGCGCGCCCGCCTCCCCGGACCGGTCGCCGAGCTCCTGATGGACGGCCAGGGCGCGCTCGTACAGCCCGCAGGCTGCCTGGAACTCCCCGAGCGCGTGCCGGACCCGCCCGAGGTCCGCCAGGGCGCCCGCCTCGCCGGACCGGTCGCCGAGCTCGCGGGCCGTGGCGGCGGCGGTGCGGTGCAGGGCGGCGGCCTGGTGCCACGGCCCCTCCTGCTGGAGGAAGGCGGCGAGGGCGGCGGAGAGGTCGACCAGGTGCCGGGGGCCGGCGACGGCGACGGCCGCCAGCAGGTTGTCCCGCTCGCTCCGCATCCAGGCCAGCGCCCTGTCCCGGTCCGGGAGGGCGGGCGCGCCGGCCGGGGTCGCGGCGGGGCGCGGCGGGCCAGGGCGGCCGTGGTGGGCCAGGTGGCGGTCGGCCTCGCCGGCGGTGTACCGGTAGTGGTCCAGCAGGCGCTCCAGCGCGGCGGCGCGCTCCGCCTCCTCGGCGCCGTCCGCGTGCCCCAAGGTGCGGGCGTACAGGCCGACCAGGTCGTGGAACCGGTAGCGGCCCGGGACGTGCTGGGTGAGTAGGTTGTGGTCCAGCAGGGATTCCAGCAGGCGTTCGGCCGTCCGGTGGTCGGCACCGGCCAGGTGGGCGGCGGCGAAGGCGTCGAAGTCCGGCCCGGGGACCAGGCCCAGGCGGCGGAAGAGGTGCTGCTCGGCCTCCGGCAGGGCGGCGTAGGAGGTGTCGAAGACGGCCGCCAGGTTGCGGCCCTCGTCCCGGAGCCGGTCGAGGCGGCCGTGCTCGTCGCGCAGTTCGTCGACCAGGTCCTCGATGCGCAGCGCGCGGCGGTGACGCAGGCGGGCGGCGGAGATCCGGACGGCCAGCGGCACGTGGCCGCACAGGGCGGCCAGTTCGGCGACGGCCGGGTGGCCGTCCGGGACGCGGCCGGGACCGGCCACCCGGTGCAGCAGCGCGGCCGCCTCGGCCGGGGCGAGGGTGTCCAGGGCGAGCGTGTGGGCGTCGTCCAGGCCGGTGAGGCGTTTGCGGCTGGTGACGATGACCAGGCAGCCGGGGGTGCCGGGCAGCAGCGGACGGACCTGCGCGGTGCTGACGGCGTTGTCGAGGACGATCAGCGTGCGGGTGCCGGCGAGGCGGTCGCGGTAGAACGCGGCGCGTTCCCCGAGGTCCCGGGGGATCAGCTGCGGCGGCACGCCGAGCGAGCGCAGGAACCAGTCCAGCGCGTCCTCGGCGGCCAGGGCCGCCAGCCCGGGGGTGTGGCCGTGCAGGTCGACGAAGAGCTGCCCGTCGGGGAAGCTCCCGCGCATGCGGTGCGCGGCGTGCACGGCCAGCGCGGACTTGCCGACCCCGCCCATCCCGTCGATCGCCGAGATCACCACCATCCCGGCGTCGCTGCCCGCGGGCGCCTCCCGGGCGAGCGCGAGCAGCCGGTCGATCTCCTCCGCCCGGCCGGTGAACAGCCGCGTGTCGGCAGGAAGTTGGCAGCGCGACGCGCCACGGGCACGGCCCGGCGGCTCGGTCGTGGCGGCCGCCGGGGTGTCCGCCGCGCCTCCCGTCGGGCCTTCCGTCGTGCCTTCCGCCGCGGACAGCAGCCGCCCCTGGGCGGCGGCGTCCAGGCCGAGCGCCACCGCGAGCCGGGTGACCGACGACAGGCGCGGCCGCCGCCGTCCGGCCTCCAGCATGCTGATCGCGTGCGCCGAGACCCCCGCCAACTCGGCGAGTCCCTCCTGCGTCAATCCGGCCCGCCGACGCTGCTCCCGCAGCATCGCCCCGAAACCCCCGGCCACCGACGTCCCCCTGCCCATGTCCTCCGCGCGGCAGTCCGGGCCGGCCCGCCGGCCCTCGATCTGACGCTGGCACGACAGTAGGGCCTGTCGTGATCAAGCGCCAGGAAAACGCAAAGGGCACGCAGTGGAGTGCCCTACCCACCGCGCCGAGGATGGTCGTCGTCCAAAGACCGCCCGCTCCACGGAGGAAGACCAGATGCGCGCCAAGAACCGTCCACTGCTCAGGAACAGTTTCGTCCGCCTCCTGGTCGTGGCCATGTCCGCGGTCGGCCTGACCACCCTGTCGGCCGGCGCGAGCACCGCCGCGGTCCTCCCCCAGTCGTGCCACGGCCCCGTCGTCATGCCCGGGGAGCACTACGTCTACATGGGCGGGTCGCCCGCGTTCGCCATCGAGCTGGTGTACGACGACTGCAAGTACGCGACCGAGGCGGCGATCATCAACCTGCGCTCCGTGCCCACCCGGTGGTGGCTCGCGGTCGACATCGCCGACCAGAACGGCCAGATCCTGCACGGCGACACCCGCGGGTACGGCACCGAGTACGCCGCCCAGACCGGCTACGTGTCGCTGAACTCGGGCAAGGTGTTCCAGGCCCGCGGCTGGCTCCGGCTGGAGAACGGCTGCAGCGTGTTCTTCGACTCCGACTGGCACAACTACAGCAACGGCGCCGACCAGGGCGGCGGTTGGAACACCAGCTGCTGACACCGGCACCGGGGCCCGCACGCGGGCGCCGGGCCGTACGGCCGGGGGGGGGGCGGCCCCCCCCCCCGGGCGCCCCCCCCCCCCCCCCGCCGGGCCCCCCCGCCCCGCCCCCCCCCCCGCCCCCCCCCCCCCCCCCCCCCCCCCCCCCCGCCCGCCCCCCGGGGCCCCCCCCGGGGGGGCGGGGCGCGCGCGGGGGGGGGGCCCCCCCCCCCCCCCGGCCCCCCCCCCCCGGCCGTACGGCTTTCCGCACCGGCTCGACCGGCAACGGGAAACGCCCGACCCCGACCGCCCCGCACGGCCTTCAGGCCATCCCGGACTGCCGCACCGTGATGTTCAGCCGCCCCGTCAGACCGAGCTCCGGGTCGGCGGTGCCGGGCAGCGTCCGCGGCACCCCGTGGTACGCGAAACGGGCCGCGCCGCCGAACACCAGCAGGTCGCCGCTGCGCAGCTCCAGGTCCGTCCACGGCCCGGTCCGGCTCTCCGTGCCGCCCAGCCGGAACACGCAGGCGTCGCCCAGCGACAGCGACACCACCGGGGCGTCGACCCGCTCCTCCCGGTCCTGGTGCAGGCCCATCCGCGCACCGTGCGGGTAGTGGTTGACCAGCGCGACGTCGGGCACGTACCCGGCCGCGCCCGCGACCCCGCCGCCGTCCTCCCCGTACGCCTCCCGCACCGCCCGCCGGGCCAACGCGTCCAGCAGCGGCGGGAACGGCTTCACCGGCGCGCCGTCGCCGTCCACCACCGTCCGCGCGTAGCCGTACGGGTACCAGTGCCAGCCCAGGCAGACCGTCCGCGCCGACATCACCCCGCCGGAGGGCAGCCGCACCGCCCGCATCCCGGCCGGCGCCCGCGCCCACTCCCGGCACGCCGCCACCAGCTCCCGCTGCTCCGCCGCCCCCAACCACCCGGGCAGCAGCACCACCCCGGGCACCGGCTCCTCCCGCCCACGCCCGAACAACTCCCCGACGAACACCCCGCCGCCTCGCACCCCGCCATCCTCCCACCGCCCCCCGACACACCCCGGCCCGCCCGCCCGCTCCCCACCTGCACGACCCACCGCCCCGACCGAGCCCCCACCCGCCTCCTCGCACACGCAGCAGACCACCCCCGCCGGAGCCCCCCACCCGCCCCCTCGCTCCCCCGCATGCGCGGCGCGCCACCCCGGCGGACCCTGGGAAGGGGCTGTCGTCCGGCTCGCCGAGGAGGCGTGATGCATCCGCTGGAGTTCCGTGTGGTGGACCTGCCCGCGGCCTCGTTGCACAAGGCCGTGGTGCTGGTGCTCGGGCAGTACCGGGCCGTGCTGGTGGGTGCGGGGTTGCGGCTCTCGGACGGGCGGCGGCTGGTGCGCGAGGTCGAGCGCTCGGGGCGCCGACTCGCGGCGGTACTGGTCGCGGACCACGCCGCCGACTCCTGGCTGGCCGCCGAGGTGCTGCGCGACGCGTTCCCGGAGGCCCGGTTCCTCGCGCCCGCCTCGGTGCTGGCCCGGATCGAGCGCGAGCACGCCGCCGTCCGGGCCGGCTGGGCCGGTCTGGGGGCCGAACTCCCGTCCCGACTGGTCGCGTTGGAACCGCTGCCGGAGGACGCCGTCGAGCTGGAGGACCACCGGCTGGAGCTGCGCGGGGCCTCGCTCGGCCTGCCCGACCGGCACTACCTGTGGGAGCACCGCAGCCGGACGCTGCTCGGCGGGCCGCTGCTGCGGCAGGACGTCCACCTGTGGCTGGCCGACACCCCGCGCCCGGCCGAGCGCATCGCCTGGATCGACCTACTGGACGAGATGGCCGCGCTGGAGCCGCTGCGCACCGTCCCGGGCCACCGCCGCCCGGACGCCGCCGGGCCGGAGCCGATCGGGTGGACGGGCGACTACCTGCGGGCCTTCGAGACCGAGCTCGGCAAGCCCGTCCCGGCCGAGCTGGTGGAGGCCGCCCTGCTGGGCCGCTTCCCGACGGCCGCGCTGCCGGGCCTGGTCGGGCCGGGGGTGCGGGCCGCCCGGGCGGAACTCGCTGCGGCCTGAGCCGAACTGACGTCCCGTCGGGGGTGTTCTGCTGTACCTACTGGTATGTACAGTGCCGGGCATGACCGTCCCGAGTGTGCCCGGCACCGCCGACCGCCTGATCGAGAGCACCCGCGAACTCCTCTGGGAGCGCGGCTACACCGGCACTAGCCCGCGCGCCATCCAGCAGCGCGCCGGGGCCGGGCAGGGCAGCATGTACCACCACTTCGCGGGCAAGCCCGAGCTGGCGCTCGCCGCGATCACCCGCACCGCGCAGGAGCTGCGGGCCGTCGCCGAGGAACTGCTCGCTGGGCCGGGCACCGCCGTCGAACGGGTCACCGCGTACCTGCGCCGGGAGCGCGAGGTGCTGCGCGGCTGCCCGGTCGGGCGGCTCACCCAGGACCCGGACGTGATGGCCGATCCGGTGCTGCGCGCGCCCGTCGAGGAGACCCTCGGCTGGCTGCGCGGCCGCCTCGCCGAGGTTCTCGCCGAGGGCCTGGCGTCCGGCGAACTCCCGCCGCACCTCGACCCGGACGCCACGGCCGCCACCGTCGTCGCCGTGCTCCAGGGCGGCTACGTACTGGCCCGCGCGGCCGACGACCCGGGCCCGTTCGACCGGGCGGTCACCGGCCTGCTCGCCCTGCTCCCCCCCTCCCCCGCAGCCGTGAGCCTCCCCCGCAGCCGCAAACCGCCACAGCCGTAAACCCACCGCAGCCGCAAACCCCCTCGGCCGCAAACCCCCTCGGCCGTAAACCCCGCAGCCGTAAACCCCCGACCCGGAAGGCGTCCCGACCGTGCAAGCGAAGCAGTACGCGATCACCCTGCCCGCCGACTACGACCTGGATGTCGTCCGCCGCCGGATCGCGGCCGGCGCCCCGCTGCTGGACGACCGGGCGGGGCTCGGCTTCAAGGCGTGGCTGCTGCGCGAGCGCGGCACGGCGGGCTCCCCGGTGAACGAGTACGCGCCGTTCTACGTGTGGCGCTCGGACGGGGAGCTGGCCCGGTTCCTGGTCGGCGGCGGCGGGTTCGAGAACATCGTCCGGGACTTCGGCCGCCCCGTGGTGCGGCACTGGACGGTGCTCGCCCAGTTCGCCGGGCCGGCCCGCACCGGCGAGCGGGACGCCCCGGCGCCCGCCTCGGCGGTCCGCAGCCGGAGCGCCGTCCCGGTCGGCGGGGGCCCGCAGGCCCTGGCCGGGTACGTGGAGCGCGAGGTCGAGCGGCTGCGCGAGGCGGCCCGGGAGCCCGGGGTGCACACCGCGCTGCTGGCGCTCGACCCGGACCGGTGGGAGCTGCTGCGCTTCACCCTCCGGACGGACCGGCCGGGAGCGGCTCCGGAGGAGGGCACCGAGGTGTTCGGGGTGCCGCACCTGTCCGCCCCGGGCCTGGCGTACCTGCCGGAGGGCCGGGCCTGGTGAGGCAGTTTCCAGGGGTGCGGCCCTCCCCGCGCCCCGCTACTTGAGCATGCCGATCTCCCGGGCGCAGCCGCCCCAGGCCCGCCAGCCCTGGCGGCGCAGGATCTCCTCGGCGACGGTGATCTGCTGGCGGCGGGTGGCCCGGTCGGGGCGGTCGGCGTAGCGCGGGCCGCCGGCCTCCCGCCAGGTGGGCGGCCAGATCTGGAGTCCGCCGTAGTAGCCGTTGCCGGTGTCGGCCTGCCAGTCGCCGCTGCTCTCGCAGTCGGCGAGGCGGTCCCAGACGGCGTCGGGGGTGGGCTGCCGGGCGAGGGCGAGGGTGCCGGCGGCGGGGAGCAGCAGGGCCAGGGCGAGCAGGCTCCGGCCGGTGAGGGGTATCCGCATCCCTCGACGCTACGCAGCGCACCGGCGCGGCCACCCGCCGAGCACCTCCACCCGGGCGACGCCGAGCACCCCCGCCGGGCGACGGGGCGCCCCGGGAACGACCAAAGCCCCCGGGAACGGCGGAAGCCGCCACCCCGGGGCGGGGTGGCGGCTTCGCGCCGACAGGGTGGGGCCGCGCTGGGCGGTCCCGGGGAAGCGGTGCTTCCGGGGGTGGGTCAGACGGACAGGACCTGGCCCGGGTAGATCAGGTCGGGGTTGCCTCCGACGACACCGGCGTTGCCGTTGTACAGGTCGTGCCAGTCGACGCCCAGGCCGCCGGCGATGCTGGAGAGGGTGTCCCCGGCCTTGACGGTGTAGGTGTTGCCGGACTTGGCGGTGTTGGTGGCCGCGGGGGCGGACTTGGTGCTCTTCGCGGCGGGCTTGCTGTCCTGCTTCGGGGCGTCCTGGGCGGCCTTGGGGGCCTGGGCGCGGGTCTCGGAGCGGGACGCCTTGGCGTTGTTGTCCTTGGCCGCGTTGTTCGACTTCGCGGAGTTCGAACCCGAGGCGGCGTTCGAGTTGGAGGTCGACTTCGAGGAGTTGGTGCTGCTCGGGGCGGAGGTGTCGACCTGGGCGGCGGCGCCGCCCTTGGTCAGGCCGGCCTGGACCGAGCACACCGGCCAGGCGCCGGGGCCCTGGGAGGCCAGCACCTTCTCGGCGACGGCGATCTGCTGCGCCTTGCTGGCCTGGTTGGCCTGCGGGGCGTAGGCGGTACCGCCGAAGGCGGCCCAGGTGGAGGAGGTGAACTGCAGGCCGCCGTAGAAGCCGTTGCCGGTGTTGATCGACCAGTTGCCGGTCGACTCGCACTGCGCGACCTTGTCCCAGGTGGAGACGTCGGCGGCGGAAGCCGTGTTGGCCGTGACGAGGCCGGCCACCGGGGCGGCCAGCAGGGCGCCGCCGACGACAGCCGCGCGGACGCGGTTGCGCTTGGGGGTGGTGGTGGCAGCGGCGGTCTCGTTACGGAAGATCATGAGATTCCTCTCGACATTCCCGGGAGGGGCAGGCGGAACCAGGCCCCTGCGGGGCCGTGCTCGCTGCCGAATTCCGGCGGGCGACGGTGCACGTGTCGGACGTGCCGCCGGTCGCCCCGGCCACCTGTCCGCATCCCCGGCGGCGGCTGGCTGCCGTCGCGCCGGTGGGCGCTCGGCCCGCGTTCCGGGGTGAGCCGGGGCGGGGTCCGTGCGTCGGGGGTGAACCCGGGAGGTGCTCGTTGCACCGGCCAAAAACCTACGATTCGGCTCCCCGAGCGCCAAACAGTTTCGGGTTGTTCCAGGTCAAAGCGGCGTTACCGGCGGTATTGATCAAGCACTTCGAGATTAAATGACCGATTTGTCCGCTTTTCCCAAGATCAAACCTTCTGTGCATATGGCCCCGGTCACAGTTTCACCGGTGTGACCTCGGGCACAGCATCGACAGAATGTGAGCATCCGGACACACAGAGCAGTCATCAGCCGCGCAAAACCCGTCGCCCGGCCCCGGACCCGTGACTCCAGCCACAACCTCCCGTTGGTAATGGCGGTCGGCGCGCCCCGCGCCGCGCACCCGGAACGTCCCGATCCGGGGCACCCGGAACGTCAGGGCGAACGAGGAGTCTTTTGTGTCGCGCATGCTTGAGGTGAGCGAGGACGTACGCGCCGAGATCGGCGACGACGAGGCCGAGAGCCTGCTGGCGGGCGCCCACGCCCCCGACGCGTACGACTGCACCTCCTGCCGACAACCGGGCGACTCGCTGCGCGAGCCCACCAGCACCGTGCTGTTCGTCGGCGAGGAGACCGCCGTCCTGGCCTTCGCGCACGCCCGCTGCGTCCCCTCCCAGGTGGTGCCGGTGGACGAGCAGCAGCTGCGCGGCGCCGTCGAGTCGATCGGACAGGCCGGGGCGGCCCCCGCCGCCCAGGTCCCGGCGCCGCTCGCCCCGGAGCCCGCGCCGGCCGTGCCGACCCTGCCGCAGCCGACCCTGCCGCAGCCGGCCGTGCCGCAGCAGGCCGTGCCGCAGCAGGCCGTACAGGTGGCCGTCCCGGAGCCGATCACCGCCTCGCCGACGCCCCCGCCCGGCCAGCCGCAGCCCGCGGTGCTCGGCGTGACCTGCGGCATCGTGCTGTGCGGCGATACCCAGCACGCCGCACTGGTGGTCGAGCCGACCGGCCCGGTCGGCCGCCCGGGCGGCGCGGTCGGCCAGGACGAGTTCCTCTCGCTGCTGACCGAGCACGGCTTCCAGCTGGTGACGGACGTCAACCGGGCGCCGGTCCGGCCGCGGGCCGGCTGGTCGGTGCTGATGGCGATGGGCCAGCTGCACGCGATCCTGCAGCCCTCCGCGACCGGCGGCTCCGCCGCCTGGTGGCAGGCCCACCAGCCGCTCCAGGTCACCCCGGGCTGGCGCGCGGCCGCGGCCCGCAAGTCCGAGGTGATCATGTACGCGGTGCCGGCCGGCACCATCGGCCGCCAGCCCCGCGAGGACCTGCTGCGCCTGGCCATGGACCGGGCCGCCGCCGGCGGCCTGCTCGCCGCGGGCATGCTGCCGCTGGCCGGCACCTGAGCGGGCCGGGCCGATGACCGACCCCGTGAACGACCCGGCCGCCACCGGGACGCCCGACGACTCCCCGGTGGCGGCCGCCGGAACGGCCGCTGACCAGGCACAGGAGGCACCCGGTGGGATAGCGCCGGGGGCGGGGCCCCCGCATCCCGAACCGGTTTCGCTCGTTGGCTCCTACGTGTACAGCTACGACCTCGCCTCCCCCGGCCGTCCCCCCACCCCCACCGGTCCGTTCGGCGTCGGCGCCGGCCGGTCGATCCCGAGCATGCGCCCGTCGTACGACGCGGAGCACCCGGCGTCGCCCACGCCGATCTACGACACGCTGTACTCCGAGTACCGGCGGCTGTTCCGCGCGCTGCCGGGCGACCGCTCCGGCGAGGAGGGCCTGCGGTTCACCGGCTTCGCGGTCCGCGACCCGCAGCCCCGCGAGGCCGACCGGCGCGAGGCCGATCGGCGCGAGGGCCCCGACCACCCGCAGCACCAGGTGTTCGAGACGTACGCCGGGCAGGTCGCGGGCGCCCCGCAGTTCATGCCCGCGCAGGCGAACGGGACCGGCCAGGGCTGGGTGGCCTCCGGCTACCTCGGCCCGGTGCCGCCCGCCGCGGGCAGCACCACGGGCGGCGGTACCGGCGGCGGCACCGGCGGGCGGCACCGCTCGGTGCTCTCCCTGCCGCCGGGCCGCGAGGCCTGACCGGCCCCGTACACACGGCAGTGGGCCGCGGACGTCCGTCCGCGGCCCACTGCCGTCTGCCGTGCTGCCGTCACGCCGTCACGCGTGGCCGGTCACTTGCGCTTGCGCTTCTCCCGGACCCGGACCGAGATCGAGATCGGGGTACCGACGAAGCCGAACTCCTCGCGCAGGCGGCGCTCGATGAAGCGGCGGTAGCCGGCCTCCAGGAAGCCCGTGGCGAACAGCACGAACCGCGGCGGGCGGGTGCCCGCCTGGGTGCCGAACAGGACGCGCGGCTGCTTGCCGCCGCGGATCGGGTGCGGGTGCGCGGCGACCAGCTCGCCCAGGAAGGCGTTCAGCCGGGCGGTCGGGATGCGGGTCTCCCAGCCGGCCAGCGCGGTCTCGATCGCCGGGACGAGCTTCTCCATGTGGCGCCCGGTCTTCGCCGAGACGTTCACCCGGGGCGCCCACTGGACCTGCACCAGGTCGCGCTCGATCTCGCGCTCCAGGTAGTACCGGCGCTCCTCGTCGAGCTGGTCCCACTTGTTGTAGGCGATGACCACGGCGCGCCCGGCCTCGACGGCCATCGAGATGATCCGGGTGTCCTGCTCGGTCAGGGTCTCGCCGGCGTCGATCAGGACGACCGCGACCTCGGCCTTGTCCAGCGCGGCGGAGGTCCGCAGCGAGGCGTAGAAGTCGGCGCCGGAGGTCAGGTGGACCCGGCGGCGGATACCGGCGGTGTCGATGAACTTCCAGGTCTTGCCGCCCAGTTCGATCAGCTCGTCGACCGGGTCGCGGGTGGTGCCGGCCAGCTCGTTGACCACCACCCGGTCCTCGTTCGCGACCTTGTTCAGCAGGCTGGACTTGCCGACGTTCGGGCGGCCGATCAGCGCGACCCGGCGCGGACCGCCGGGAGCCAGGCCGTCGCCGAACAGCTGCGGCGGAGCCTCCGGCAGCACCTTCAGCACGGCGTCCAGCAGGTCGCCGGAGCCGCGGCCGTGCAGCGCCGAGACCGGGTACGGCTCACCCAGGCCGAGCGACCACAGGTAGGCGGCCTCGGCCTCGGTGGACGGGCCGTCGACCTTGTTGGCGCACAGCACCACGGGCTTGCCGGAGCGGCGGATCAGCTTGACCAGCGCGTCGTCGGTGTCGGTGGCGCCGACCGTGGCGTCCACCACGAACAGCACCGCGTCGGACTGCTCGATGCCCAGCTCGGCCTGGCCGGCGACCATCGCGTCGATGCCGAGGACGTCCAGCTCCCAGCCGCCGGTGTCGAGGACCTTGAACCGGCGCCCGGCCCACATCGCCTCGTAGCTGACCCGGTCCCGGGTCACGCCCGGGCGGTCCTCGACGACCGCCTCGCGGCGGCCGATGATGCGGTTGACCAGGGTCGACTTGCCGACGTTCGGCCGGCCGACGACGGCCAGCACCGGCAGCGGGCCGTGACCGTCCAGGTCGGCGTCGATCTCGTCGGTGTCGAAGCCCTCCTCGGCGGCCAGCGCCATGAACTCGGCGTACTCGGCGTCGCCGAGCTCGCCGTGCGAAGTCGTGTCGTTACTCATTGCAATATTTCCGTTTCCCGGCCCGGCCCTTCCCAGGGGCGTGCCGTGCGTACCTGCCCGCTCGGGGCAGCGCGAACCGTGCGGATCTCGCGCGGTCGGAGCGTTGTCGGTCGGTCTGTCGGATGGGTCCGGCAGACCGGTCTGTCCGGTCGTTCGGTCCGGTTGTTCGGTCCGGTCGTTCGATCAGGCGGCGGTGAGGCCGGCCTTCCGCTCGACCAGGTCGGTGATCGTGCCGATCACCTGGTCGAGGGTGAGTTCACTGGTGTCCACCAGCACCGCGTCGGCGGCCTGGGTGAGCGGGGCGGTCTCCCGCGAGGAGTCCGCGGCGTCCCGGCGGGCCAGGTCGGCCGCCATCTCGGCGATGGTCGCCTCGTCGACGCCCTTGGCCCGCAGCTCAACGGCCCGCCGGTCGGCCCGGGCCCGCACCGAGGCGGTCAGGAACACCTTCACCGTGGCGTTCGGGAACACCACGCTGCCCATGTCCCGGCCCTCGGCGACGATCCCGGTCGCGGCGTGCGCGGCGCAGCCCCGCTGCAACTCCACCAGCCGGGCCCGGACGGCGGGAACCGCCGCGACGGCACTCACCGCCGCGGTCACCTCCGCCCCCCGGATCGGCCCGGACACGTCCTGCCCGTCGACCGTTATGGTCGGGCCGGCGGCGTCCGTCCCGGAGACGATGACGGGCTTGCCGCAGGCGATCGCCACCGCCTCCGGGTCGTCCACGTCGATCCCGTTGGCGAGCATCCACCAGGTCATCGCCCGGTACATCGCGCCGGTGTCCAGGAAGCTCAACCCGAGCCGCGCGGCAACCGCCCGCGAAACGGTGGACTTCCCGGACCCCGCGGGCCCGTCGATGGCGACGACGACCGGGCCGCTCGACGCTCGGTCGACACTGTCCACGGGACGAACCTCTTCTCTCACAGCACAAGCACTCCCCCCAAGGTTAATGGACCCGCCCCCACACCCCACGCCACAGCTCCCCGCCCCCGCCCAGCACCCGCCCCGCGCAGCGGGTGGTCCCCGCCCGGCACCCGCCTGCGGCGAGCCGCAAAGGCCCGAACGAACCCACCTCAAAAATCCTCCGGCCCCGCCCGCCACCGGGCCGCAGGCCACCCCACCCCAAAAATCCCCCGCGCCCGCCCCCGCGCAGCGGGTTGTTCAGTCCCGGACGCCCCAGCCGCGTTCGCGCAGGCCCGCGGTCAGGGCGCGGACGACCGTCGGGGCGACGGCGAGTTGGACGTGGCCGACCTGCTGGCCGGTGGAGTGCTCGATCGTCACGTCCTCGATGTTGACGCCGAGGGCGCCGACCTCGCCGAAGAGGCGGCCGAGTTCGCCGGGCTGGTCGCCGAGGACGACGGTGACGGTCTCGTAGCGGGTGGGCGGGGCCCCGTGCTTGCCGGGGATGCGGGCCTGCCCGGTGTTGCCGCGGCGCATGACGGCCTCGATCCCGGCGGCGCCGGCCCGGCGGGCGCCCTCGTCGGAGGTCTGCAGCGCCCGCAGCGCGGCGACCGTCTCGGCGAGGTCCGCGGCGAGGTCGTCCAGCACGTCGGCGACCACGCCCGCGTTGGCGGAGAGGATGTCGACCCACATCGCGGGGTTGGAGGCGGCGATCCGGGTGACGTCGCGCACGCCCTGCCCGGAGAGCCGGACGGCGGTCTCCTCGGCGTGTTCGAGCCGGGCCGCGAGCAGCGAGGAGAGCAGTTGGGGGGCGTGCGAGACCAGCGCGACGGCCCGGTCGTGGTCGGCGGCGTCCATCACGATCGGCATCGCGCCGCACAGCGCGACGAGTTCGAGCGCGGCGTTGAGCGTGCCGGTGTCGGTGTCGGCGGTGGGCGTGAGCACCCAGGGGCGGCCCTCGAAGAGGTCGGCGGTGGCGGCGAGCGGCCCGGAGCGCTCGCGGCCGGCCATCGGGTGCGAGCCGATGTAGTGCACGGTGTCGAGGCCGAGCGCGGCGATCTCGCCGCGCGGCCCGGCCTTGACGCTGGCGACGTCGGTGTAGGCGCGGGCCAGGCCGCGCCGCTGCGCGTCGGCGAGGACCTTGCCGACCAAGGCCGGGGGGACGGCGACGATCGCCAGGTCGACGGGGCCGTCGGCGGGGTCGGTGGTGCCGGCGCCGAGCGAGGCGGCCGTGCGGGCGGCGTCCTGGTCGGCGTCCTCCAGGTGCACGCTTATGCCCCGGCGGGTGAGGGCGAGCGCGGCGGAGGTGCCGATCAGTCCGGTGCCGATGACGGCGGCTGTGCGCATGGCGGGTTCTCGTCTCCCGGTCGGGCGGAGGCTGGCGGCCCCATTGTCTCGCACCGGCTGTCTCGCACCGGCGCGGGCGCCCGCAGACCGCCCCGGGGCGCCGCCCGGGCCGACGCGCAGCGGAAATCCGCGTCCGGTGACGGGTGTTGGGTGCAGACTGGGCGCCCGGGTCCGGGGCACGGGCCCGTGGCGAAGGGGGCGAGGTGGCGGGGCAGCAGGCGGTGTGGGAGTCGAGGCTGGACTCGGTGGTGGTGCACGCGGTGGGCGCGGTGTGCCGCCGCCGGACGGCGGGCGTGGTCCCGGCGGACGGGCGGGTGCGGGTGGCGGGGCTGCCGCGGCTCGCCGCGGCGGGGTCGCTGCGGGTGCGGGTGGTCTCGGGCGGGGCGCGGGTCGCCGAGGCCCGGCTGGAGCCGGTGGAGGAGCTCCGCGCGGAGGACGGCCGGCCGGGCTGGGAGCGGGAGCTGGCGGAGCTCGCGGCGGAGCGCGACCGCCTGACGGAGCGTCACCGGCGGCTGGAGGAGCGGATCGCGGAGGTGGCGGGGCTGCGCCCGGTGCCGCCGCCGCGGCGCGAGGACGGGGGCCTGCGCCGGGCCCCGGCGGACGCGGTGCTGGCGCTGGCCGAGTTCGTGGACGCCCGGCTGGCGGTGCTGCAGGAGCGCGCGGTGGAGCTGGCGCAGCGGGTGCGGGAGGCGGAGCACGCCTTCGAGGTGGCGTTCGCGGCCGCGCAGCGCCGGTCGAGCGCCGAGCGGCCCGGCGGAGTGGAGTCGGCGGCGCGGGCGGTGCTGTCGGTACGCGGCGAGGGCCCGGTGGAGCTGGAGGTGGAGTACGCGGTGCCGGGCGCGGTGTGGGTGCCGACGTACCGGCTGGCGCACCGCCGGGGCGAGCGTTCGGCGTCGCTGGTGCTGCGGGCCTCGGTGGCGCAGCGGACGGGCGAGGACTGGTCGGGGGTGCGGCTGGCGCTGTCGACGGCGGACCTGACCAGGTCGAACGCGCTGCCGAAGCTGGGTTCGCTGCGGATCGGGCGGCGGCAGGAGCCGGTGGCGCCGTCGGGCTGGCGGGCGCAGCCGGCCGGCCTGGACGAGCTGTTCGGCGGCTGGCAGGACGCCCAGTCGGCGCGCCCGGCGCCGCGCGAGGTGCGCGAGTCCCTGGCGGTGCCGGTGTCGGCGGCGGGCGGCGGGGCCCCGGGACCGCAGCCGAAACCGCACCCGCACCCGCAGCCGCAGGCGCGCCCGGCGGCGAAGCGGGCCCGGATCGGCGGCGCGCCGCCCGCGCCGGGCCTCGCCCCGCAGGGGCCGGCCGGTCCGCCGTCGTTCGCGGGCCCGCCGCCGCTGCCGCCGATGGCGTCGATGCCCGCGTCGATGCCCGCGCCGGTGCCGCCGCCCGCGCCGATGGCGTACGGAGCGGCCGCCCCGGCGGCGTTCCTGGCGGACGAGGCCCACCGGGGCGCCCCCGCGCCGGAGCCGTCGGAGCCGTCGGAGCCGGCCGGCCCGCTGCCCTCGGAGGACCAGTTGGACTATCCGGCGATGGTGCTGGCGGGCCCGGAGGAGGCGTCGTTCCGGCGCGGCCGGCTGTTCCCGGAGCCGGTGCGGCCGGGCGGCGGCGGTGGCGGGGCCGCGCTGCGCGAGGCGGAGGCGGTGGGCCTGCTGCCGCTGCCGCGGTTCGGGGCGCCGCCGCGCCTGTCGGCGGGCTCGTTCGACCACCGGTACGACGCGGCGGCCCCGGCCGACATCCCGTCGGACGGGGTGTGGCACACGGTGGCGGTGGCGGAGCTGACGGTCGGCGCGGCGAGCAGCTACGTGTGCGTGCCGTCGGTGGAGGAGGCGGTGTACGGGGTGCTGGAGCTGTCGAACGCGACGCCGCACGCACTGCTGGCCGGGCCGGTGGAGGTGTCGGTGGACGGCGACTTCCTGCTGACCGCGGGGCTGCCGACGCTGGCGCCGGGCGGGGTGCGGGAGCTGGGCCTGGGCCGGGCGGAGGAGCTGCGGGTGGCCCGGCACACCGAGCTGCGGGAGTCGACGTCGGGGGTGCTGAAGTCGACGACGGTGCTGGACCACGGGGTGCGGATCGAGCTGGTGAACCGGCTGCCGCACGAGGCGTCGGTGGAGGTCCGCGAACGGGTGCCGGTGTCGGCCGACCCGGAGGTGCGGATCGAGGAGCGGCCGGGCTGGTCCCCGCCGCGGGAGCCGTCCGCCGAGGTCCCGGCCTCGGCCCGGCTGCGCCGGGTGGTGGTGCCGCCCGGCGGGACGGTGGAAGTGACGGGCGGTTACGTGGTGCACATCCCGGCCGGCCGGGCCGTGGTCGGCGGGAACCGGAGGAGCTGAACGTGACGGACGAGGCGATCGCCCTGCCGGTGACCGCGGTCACCTGCCTGGAGGACCGGGCGCAGGTGGAGCGGACGGCGGGGCTGGAACTGGCGGCGGGCGCGCACCGGCTGCGGCTGGGGCCGGTGTCGGCGCTGGCGGTGGACCGCTCGCTGCACGCGGCGCTGCTGGACGCCGACGGCGGCCCGGCCGCGGCGGCGAAGGTGCTGGACGTGCGGCTGGTGCGGTCCTGGCAGCCGCCGGCGCCGGTCGCGCCGGGGCCGGACGACTCGGCGCTGCGCCGCCGGGTGCACGAGCTGGAGCGCGAGCACCTGGCCGAGCAGCGCCGCCAGGAGCGGCTGCAGGCCCGGCTGGCGCTGCTCGGGCAGCTGGCGGCGGACCTGCTGCGGGAGATCGGCGAGGCCGCGGGCCTCGGCGAGCCGGAGCAGGCCCGCTGGACCAGGGAGCTGGACCGGGTGGACGCCGAGCGGGAGTCGTACGGGGAGCAGTTGCGGGCCTCCCGGGTGCGCTCGGTGGAGCTGGTGGCGGACCTGGCGGCGGCCGAGGAGGCGCTGGACCGGGCCGAGGAGGAGCCGGCCGAGCTGCTGGCGTTCGTCGAGCTGGCGGTGGAGTGCGCGGCGCCGGGCCGGTTCCTGGCCCGGGTGGGGCACCTGACGGCGTGCGCGCTGTGGCGTCCGGCGTACCGGGCGGAGCTGGTCGGCGGCGTGCTGCGGCTGGAGACCGGGGCGGTGGTGTGGCAGCGCACCGGCGAGGACTGGTCGGGGGTGCGGCTGACGCTGTCGACGGCGCGCTCGGCGCTGGCGGGCGAGCCGCCGGCGCTGGCCGAGGACCGGCTGGTGCTGCGGGAGCGCTCGGCGCAGGAGAAGAAGACCGTGGAGGTGGAGCTGCGCGAGCAGGCGGTCGCCGACGCGGGGCCGCTGGAGCCGGGCCTGCCGGGCGTGGACGACGGCGGCGAGGTGCGGGTGCTGCGGGTCGAGGGGCCGGTGTCGGTGCCCTCGGACGGGCGGGCGCACCGGCTGCCGGTGAGCGCGTTCGAGACGGCGGCGCGCAGCGAGTTCGCGGCGGCGCCGGAGCTGTCGGAGGCGGTGACGGAGGTGGTGTCGTTCCGCAACGCCTCGGGGCACGCGCTGCTGGCGGGCCCGGTGGACCTGGTCCGCGGCTCGGGCCACGTCGGCCGGGGCGCGCTGGAGTTCGCGGCGCCGGGCGCGCCGGTCCGGCTGGCGTTCGGCTCCTCGGACGGGCTGCGGGTGGTCCGGGAGGCGGAGGAGCGCCGGGAGGGTACGGGCCTGGGCGGGCAGCGGACGCTGGTGACGCGCACGGTGCGGCTGCACCTGTCGCACGCGGCGCCGCCGGAGGAGGCCGCCGAGCGGGTGGTGACGGTCCGTGAGCGGGTCCCGGTGTCGGAGGTGTCGGCGGTCCAGGTGCGGCTGCGCAAGGAGCACTGCTCACCGCCGCCGGACGAGCTGGACGCCGACGGCATCGCCCGCTGGGAGGTGCCGCTGCCGCCGGGCGGGCGGCGCACGGTGACGCTGGTGTACGAGATCGCGGCGGCGGCGAAGGTGGCGGGCCTGTGAACCGCCCCCTGAACCGCCCCCGCCGCGCTCCCGCCCGGGCCGGGTCCGCTCCGGTACAAAAGGAGGCATGATCTACCACCTCGCCCCGCTGGACGACTGGCTGCGCGACCCGGGCCGGCCGTACACCGCCGCCTCGCTGCTCTCCGACGGCTTCCTGCACTGCTCCCCCGACGAGGAGACGGCGCTGGCGGTGGCCAACCTGTTCTTCCGGGACGCCCCGGACCCGCTGATGGCCCTGCTGATCGAGGAGCGCCTGGTGGAGCCGATGGTGAAGTGGGAGGCGGCGACCGGCGGCCCGCCGCCCGGGGTCCGGGAGGACGTGCTGTTCCCGCACGTCTACGGGCGGCTGAACCGCACCGCGGTGGTCGGCCTGGAGCGGCTGGAGCGCGGCCCGGACGGGCGCTGGGCCGCGCTGCTGCCCTGGAGCTGACGCACCCTCAACCGGGCCGCCGGAGGGCCGTCAGGGCCCCCTGGCGGCCCGTCCGGGGGCCGTTGTGCCGGGAGGTCAGAGCCAGCCGCGTTCGCGGGCCGCCATGCCGGCCTGGAACCGGGTGGTGGCGCCGAGCTCGCGCATCAGGCCCTGCAGGCGGCGCTGGGTGGTGCGGGCGCTCCAGCCGAGCGAGCGGGCGATCGACTCGTCGGTGAGGCCGGCCGCGAGCAGTCCGAGCAGCTTCAGGTGGTCGGAGTCCGGGCCGGGGCCCTCGCCGTCGCCGAGCACGGTCTGCAGCGGCACGGCCCGCTCCCACTCGGCCTCGAACAGCGCGTCCAGGGCCTGCAGCAGCGCCGACGGGTGGATCACGTAGGCGGCGTCCAGGACGCTGTCGCCGACGCTGATCGGGATGATCGCCATCTTGTCGTCGGCCATCATCATCTTCATCGGCAGCACCGGCCGGACCCGGGCCTCCTCGCCGTCCTCGACACCGGTGAGGATCTCCTGCTCCAGCCGCCCGGGCCAGGCGATCGCCTCCTTGTCGAAGACGGTGCGGATCCGCACCCCGGCCTTGAGCTTGGCCCGCTGCCGGGGCTGCTGGACGGTCGGGTCCTGCACGTACGGCGGGCAGTCGAAGCCGCGGATCTGGTACTGGCTGGTCTCGATCAGGTGCTCCAGCCGCTGGGCGATCGCCTCGCCGCCGGTCAGCACCTCCACCGAGTGCGCCGGGTCGGTGTACCGGGACGCCTCCCGGAAGGCGTCCATCAGCCGGTGCATCTCGGCGCGGGCGCTGCGCAGTTCGGCCTCGCGGTGGCCGATCAGGGTGCCGATGGCGACGTCGGGGGCGACCGACAGGTAGCGCTCCCGGTCGACCGGGGCGCGGGTCGCCATGCCCTGTTCGGCGAGCCGGTCCAGGGCGTCCCGGCACTGCTCCAGGGTGAGGCCGCAGTGCTCGGCGAGCTCCTGGGCGGTCGACTGCGGTGCGACGACCAGTGCGGCGTACACCTGGCCGTCGGGACGGCCGAGGCCCAGCACTGCGAATGCGTCGAGCATGGTGGTGGTTCCTTCCCCCGCCGCCCGGTGGCCTGAACGCGATGGCGCACTTCCGCCACGCGCCGGGGCGAACTTCGGTGGCAATCTTCTGCCACCGAACCGTGCGATAGCAAGGCCGTGCGGTGCGCCTCACATGTCAAGACCGGGCAAAATCGTGACGTGAACGCGCCGAGGGCCCGTCCGCAGGGGTGCGGACGGGCCCTCGGACGGCGGTCCCTACAGGCCGACCTCGTTCATCAGGGTGCCGACCTCGGGGTTGGTCAGGCGGCGCAGCCAGCCCGACTTCTGGTCGCCCAGCGCGATCGGGCCGAAGGCGGTGCGCACCAGCCGGTCGACCGGGAAGCCGACCTCGGCGAGCAGCCGCCGCACGATGTGCTTGCGGCCCTCGTGCAGGGTCACCTCGACCATGTAGTTCTTGCCGAGGTTGGAGATCACCCGGAAGCTGTCGGCGCGGGCCCAGCCGTCCTCCAGCTCGACGCCCTTGGCCAGGATCTTGCCGAGGTCGCGCGGCAGCGGCCCCTGGATCGCCGCCAGGTACGTCTTGGTGACGCCGTACTTGGGGTGGGTCAGGCGGTGCGCCAGCTCGCCGTGGTTGGTGAGCAGGATGATGCCCTCGGTCTCGGTGTCCAGGCGGCCGACGTGGAACAGCCGGGTCTCCCGGTTGGTCACGTAGTCGCCGAGGCACTGCCGGCCCTCCGGGTCCTCCATGGTGGAGACCACGCCGGCCGGCTTGTTGAGCGCGAAGAACAGGTACGACTGGGTGGCGACGGTCAGGCCGTCCACCTTGATCTCGTCGTTCTCCGGGTGGACCCGGCGGCCCTGCTCCAGCACGGTCTCGCCGTTGACGTCGACCCGGCCCTGCGCGATCAGCTCCTCGCAGGCGCGCCGGCTGCCCATGCCGGCCCGGGCCAGCACCTTCTGCAGGCGCTCGCCGTCCTCGCCGACCTCCTTGCCGGGGCCCTCGTGCCGGGCCAGCACCCGGTCCTCGATCCGGCCCTGCAGCTCCCGGGAGCGCTGCGGCTGGCGCCGCGGGTCGCCGGGCGCGCCCTGCCCGTCCCGGCGCGGCCGGGGGGCCGGCGCGGGCTTGCGGGAGCCGAAGGCGCCGCGCCCGGGCGTCGCGTTCGGGCCGCCGCCGAACTCGGGGCGGTCGTACTTGCGCTCCTCGGGCCGCAGCGGACGGTCCGGGTAGCGGCGCTCCTCGCGCCGGTCCCCGCCGCCGCTGCCGCCGCGCTGCCCGCCGCCGTACGAGCCGGAGCCCGCACCGTACGAGCCGGAGCCGCCCGACCGGCCGCCGCGGTCGTAGCCGCCCTGCCCGCCGCCGCTGCCCCCGCGGCCGCCGCCGTGGCCGCCCGAGCCCGAGCCGCCGTACCCGCCGCCACCGCCGCGCGAGGACTGCCCGCCGCGCCCGCCGCCGCTGCCGCCCCCGTAGGAGCCGGAGCCGCCCCGGCTCCCGCCCTGCTGACCGCCGCGGCCGCCCTGCCCGCCCCGGCCCTGGCCGCCGCTGTTCCTGCCGTTGCCACCACTGCTACGCATCAAATGTCCGTACGTCGTATTCCGTCTGGTCGGCCTGGTTCGGCCTCGGCCCCTCCTGTGCGGCGGCGACCGCCTGCGCGATCATCGTGCCCTCCAGGGACTCCGTTTCCACGTCGTCGACCTCGGGCAGGAAGGGCGCGAGCTCCGGCAGCTCGTCCAGGCCGCGCAGCCCCATCCGTTCCAGGAAGTAGTTCGTCGTCCGATACAGGATCGCTCCGGTCTCGGGCTCGGTGCCGGCTTCTTCGACCAGTCCTCGCTGTACCAGGGTACGCATCACGCCGTCGCAGTTCACACCACGGACCGCGGAAACCCGCCCGCGCGACACCGGCTGCCGGTAGGCGACCACCGCCAGCGTCTCCAGCGCCGCCTGCGTCAGCCTGGCCTGTTGCCCGTCCAGGACGAACCGGTCGACGGCCGCCGAGCACTCCGCGCGGCTGTAGAAACGCCAGCCGCCGGCCACCGGCCGGAGTTCGAAACCGCGCCCCTGCGCCGTGTACTCGCCCGCCAACTGGCGCAGCGCGAGCGCCACTTCGTCCTTCGGCGCGTCCAGCACGTGGGCCAGCCGGGCCTCCGCGACGGGCTCGTCGGCGACCATCAGCACCGCCTCCAGCGCGGCCCGCAGCGGCACCCCGTCCGGCCCCGCGGAAGGCCCGACGACCGGCTCCGCGGCAGGCCGCTCGGCAGACTCCTCGGGCGCCGCGGGAGGCGCCGCGGGAGGCGCCGCCGGAGGCTCCTCGGCGGCGGGCAGCGCGAGGACCCGCTCGACCGGCTCCGGCCGCTCGCCCTCGGGGTACGCCGACTCCTGCCACTCCTGCGGCCGGGGCGCCCCGGGCAGGCCGAGCGTCCGGCGCGGCTGCCGCTCCGTCATGCGCTTCCGCCTTCCTCACGGCCGCCCGCGGGGCGGTCGAACTCGTCGGTGACCTCGATCGTCCGGTCCGCCCCGGCGACCCAGCGCACCACCAGCTCCCCCAGCGCCTCCGGCTGCTCGAAGGCGAGCGCCCGCTCCCGGTACAGCTCCAGCAGGGCCAGGAACCGGGCCACCACCACCAGGGTGTTCCCGGCGTCGGCGACCAGCCGCCCGAAGCCGGCCTCGCCGAGCGCGGCCAGCCGCTCGGCGAGCAGCGCGGCCTGCTCGCGGACGCTGACCGGCGGCATGTGGATGTGGTCGACGTACACGGCCGGCGCCGGCTTCGGCGTGAACGCCTTCGCGGCGAGGGCCGCGAACCGCTCGGGGCCGATCGACAGCACCACCTCGGGCAGCAGCTGCGCGTGGTGCGGCTCCAGGCCGACGGTGCGCGGGCGGCGCAGCGACTCGGCGGCCCAGCGCTCCGCGAACAGGCCGGCCACCCGCTTGTAGGCCCGGTACTGGAGCAGCCGCGCGAACAGCAGGTCGCGGGCCTCCAGCAGGGCCAGGTCCGCCTCGTCCTCGATCTCGGCGGCGGGCAGCAGCCGGGCCGCCTTGAGGTCGAGCAGGGTGGCGGCGACCACCAGGAACTCGGTCGCCGCGTCGAGGTCCCACTCGGGGCCCATCGCCCGGATGTGGGCGACGAACTCGTCGGTGACCTTCGACAGCGCCACCTCGGTGACGTCCAGCTTGTGCTTGGCGATCAGCCCGAGCAGCAGGTCGAACGGCCCCTCGAAGTTCTCCAACCGGACCTGGAACGCCATGACGTCACATTCTGGCAGATCCCGGGCACGGTCCGGCGGCGGTCAGCGGCCGCGCAGCCGCCGCACCAGGATCGAGGCCTCGCCGCGCTGCTCCAGGTCGGCGAGGACGACCGAGATCGCCTCCCGGACGACCCGGCCGCGGTCGACGGCGAGGCCGTGCTCGCCGCGCAGGACCAGGCGGGCGTGCTCCAGGTCCATCAGCTCCTCGGCGGAGACGTACACGGTGATCTTCTCGTCGTGCCGCTCCCGCCCGGAGGACCGCCGGGCCCGGCCGCGGCCGCGCACGGTCGCGGAGGCGGCCCGGCGGGTCTCCGCAGGGTCCTCGGGGCCTGCCTGGGGGCTCGCCGGGTCGGCCTCCGGCCGGGCGGCCGGGACGTCCGCGGTGCGGGCGTTCGCGGGGGCCTCGCCGCCGCGGGGCGGCTCCTGCCCGGCCGGGCCGGGGGCGGCGGGGGCGGCGCCGTTGCCGTTGCGCGCGAGCGAGGGCGACAGGGCCATTCCGCCGGTCGATCGGAACAGCTCGTCGGCCCCCGGGAGGCTCACTCGGCGGGGCGGCACCGGTCGAGCACCTCCCTGGCGAGCTGGCGGTAGGCGGCGGCGCCGACCGAGTTGGTGGCGTACGTGGTGATCGGCTCGCCGGCCACGGTGGTCTCCGGGAACCTGACGGTCCGTCCGATGACGGTGTGGAAGACGTGCTCGCCGAACGCCTCGACGACCCGGGCCAGCACCTCGCGGCTGTGCACGGTGCGGGAGTCGTACATGGTCGCCAGGATGCCGTCCAGGCGCAGGTCCGGGTTGAGCCGCTCGCAGACCTTCTCGATCGTCTCGGTGAGCAGCGCCACGCCGCGCAGCGCGAAGAACTCGCACTCCAGCGGGACGATCACGCTGTGCGCGGCGGTCAGCGCGTTCACCGTCAGCAGGCCCAGCGAGGGCTGGCAGTCGATGATCACGTAGTCGTAGTCGGGCAGCAGCGGCTTGAGCGCGCGGGCCAGCGCCGACTCGCGGGCGACCTCGCTGACCAGCTGCACCTCGGCGGCCGACAGGTCGATGTTCGACGGCAGCAGGTCCATGCCGGGGACGGCGGTCTTCAGCAGCACCTCGTCGGCCGTCAGGCCCCGCTCCATCAGCAGGTTGTAGACGGTGACGTCGAGTTCCATCGGGTTGACGCCGAGGCCGACCGAGAGGGCGCCCTGCGGGTCGAAGTCCACCAGCAGGACGCGGCGGCCGTACTCGGCCAGCGCGGCGCCGAGGTTGATGGTCGAGGTGGTCTTGCCGACCCCGCCCTTCTGGTTGCACATGGCGATGATCTGCGCGGGACCGTGCTCGGCCAGCGGCGCGGGGATCGGGAAGTACGGCAACGGGCGACCGGTCGGGCCGACCCGTTCGCGGCGCTGGCGGGCCGCGTCGGGGGCCAGGGTGGCGGCGTACTCCGGGTCCGGCTCGTACTCGGCGTCCGGGTCGTCGTACGGGCCGTAGCCGAGCTCGTTGTAGACCAGTCCGTACGCCGCGAAGTCGGTGTCGTAGTCACCGGCGGCGCCCGTCGCGCTCTGGCGCGCCTCGAAGGTGCGGACCGCGACCGAGCCGACCTCCTGCGCACCCACCGTGGCCTGCCGGGCTTCCTCGTTCGGCTGCCCGGCGGAGAGCTCCGCCAGTCCTGGCTGACCACCCCCGGGAGCAAATGTCGACTCATTCACAAGTCGTCTTACCTCCTTGGACGTCCAGGACTCTATGTCGATTCGTCAGCGTGGCAGCATGCCAACGGTTTGCGACTCTAGGCCGTTTCGGGCATTCGCAGCAACACAATCCACGGTAGTCGGCCCCATGTGTCGGGCTGCCACCCACTCCGTGTCAAGAGATGACCCTAACGTTTCCGCGCGGGCCACGGGGCCGTGAGGGCCCGTCAGGTGTCCTTGTCGACAGAGCGGGTGACGAAGCGCACCGGAATTGACCACCGCCGGACACCTCGGCGTCACCGGCGTGTCCGGACGGGCCCGGGCGGGCATGCCGAAGCCCCCGGCGCGTGGGGAGGGACGGCCGGGGGCGACAGCGGGTGAGGGGGCGTCAGGCGAGCACGCTCTCCAGGGAGACCGACTCCAGGCCGAAGGCCTCGGCGACGGCCGGGAAGGTGATCTGGCCCTCGTGCACGTTCAGGCCCTTGGCGAGCGCGGCGTCCCGGCGCAGCGCCTCCTTCCAGCCGCGGTTCGCCAGCTCCACCACGTACGGCAGGGTGGCGTTGGTGAGCGCGTAGGTGGAGGTGTTGGGGACGGCGCCCGGCATGTTGGCCACGCAGTAGAAGACCGAGTTGTGGACCTCGAAGGTCGGCTCGGCGTGCGTGGTGGGGTGCGAGTCCTCGAAGCAGCCGCCCTGGTCGATGGCGATGTCGACGAGCACGGAGCCCGGCTTCATCCGGGAGACCAGCTCGTTGGTGACCAGCTTGGGGGCCTTGGCGCCCGGGATCAGCACGGCGCCGATCACCAGGTCGGCCTCGATCACGGCCTTCTCCAGCTCGAAGGAGTTGGAGACGATCGCCTTGATCTTGTTGCCGAAGATCTTGTCGGCCTCGCGCAGCTTGTTGATGTCGCGGTCCAGCAGGGTCACGTCGTAGCCCATGCCGATGGCGATGGTGGCCGCGTGCCAGCCGGAGACGCCGCCGCCGATGACGACCGCCTTCGCCGGGTGGGTGCCGGGCACGCCGCCGGGCAGCACGCCGCGGCCGCCGGCCGGGCGCATCAGGTGGTAGGAGCCGACCTGCGGGGCCAGCCGGCCCGCGACCTCGGACATCGGGGCGAGCAGCGGGAGCGCGCCGTTGGGCAGCTGCACCGTCTCGTAGGCGATGGCGGTGGTGCCGGAGGCGACCAGCGCGTCGGTGCCGGCCCGGTCGGCGGCCAGGTGCAGGTAGGTGAAGAGGGTCTGGCCCTTGCGCAGGCGGTGGTACTCCTGCGCGATGGGCTCCTTCACCTTGAGGATCATGTCGGCCGCGGCCCACACCTCGTCGGCGGTGGGGAGGATGGTCGCGCCGGCGGCGACGTACTCCTCGTTGGGGATCGAGGAGCCGAGACCGGCGTTGTCCTCGATGACGACCTCGTGTCCGTTGCGGACCAGCTCATGCACGCCGGCGGGCGTGATGGCCACGCGGTACTCGTGGTTCTTGACCTCGCGGGGGATGCCGACCTTCACGGCTAACACGTCCTCTGTGCCATGGGGGAGTCCGACCGGGGAAGACCGGCGGGCGGCGCGCACGAAGGCAGAACGGAACATCCGGTGCATGGATCTATGCGCGACTGAGTTCGAGTGTAATGAAGCCCAGGTGGCCTGTCAGCCTTCCAAAGTGACCAATTCGGTCACGACCATTGGCAGGTTCGTAGGCTTGCATGCCTCCCAGCCCTACATTGCGGGTCGAACTCCGCATCTACGACATTACTCCGAAAGCGGACGAATCCCCTCCTGGCCGAGCTGCTCGCGCAGCCGCGCGGCCAGCGCCCCGACCTCCCGTTCCCCCGCCGCGTCGCCGGTCCGGCGCAGCACCGCCGCCGCCGACCGGTACTCCCGCAGCGCCTCCTCGAAGCGCCGCAGCGCGGTGTGCGCCTCCGCGAGGCGCACCAGCAGCCGGGCCTCGGCCGGCCGGTCCTCCAGCGCCTGCCGCAGCACCAGGGCCCGCCCGTACGCGTCGGCGGCGCGCACCGGCTCGCCGAGCGCCCGGTGGGTGTGCCCCACGCCCTCCAGCGCGCGGGCGCAGCCCGCCTCGTCGCCCGCCCCCCGGGAGAGGTCGACGGCCCGCCGGTAGCGCTGCCCGGCCTGCTCCCAGCGGCCCGCCGCGGCCTGCAGGTCGCCCAGGTTCAGCAGCGCGGCCGCGGCCCGGCGCGGCGCGCCCTGCCGCTCGGCGACCTTCAGCACCGACTCGTGCAGGGCGTGCAGGTCCGCCGGGGCGGCCTCGCCGGTCAGCGGCAGCGCCCGCAGCAGCGCCGTCACCAGCCGGCCCGCCGAACCGTCCAGGTCGCCCTGCCCGACCGCGTCCGCGACCGCCGCCAGCAGCTGCTCCCGCTCCCCCAGCAGCCAGCCGGCCGCCTGCCCGGCGGTCCGCAGCCGCAGCGGCCCCGGCAGCGGGTCCGGGTTCGGCCCGGCGGCCGGGTCGAGCAGCAGGCGCGCCGAGTCCACCAGCCGCACCAGCCGCTCCAGCAGCCGGGCCCGGGCCAGCTCCACCTCGGCCGGGCGGTCGAGCTCGCCGCGCAGCTCCAGCAGCCGCCCGTACAGCCGCCCCGGCACCCGGAACCGCTCGGTGCCGTCCGCGGCGGCGGGCTCGCGCTCCAGCAGCTCCAGTTCGGCCAGCGCCGCCAGCGCCGCCCCCGCCTCCGGGGCCGGGCAGCCGACCAGCGCCGACGCCGTCCGCAGGTCGACCTGCTGGCCCGGCGCGAGGGTGCACAGCCGCAGCAGCCGGGCCCGGGCGGCGGGCAGCCTGCGGTACGCCAGCTCGAACGCCCCGCGCAGCGGGTCGCCGTCCACCACCGGCACCGTGCCCGCGGCCGTCTCCACCCCTGCCTTCGCCTTCGCCTTTCCGGCGGTCGGCGGGGGCGGCGCGTCCTCCCCGGCCGGGGCGGGGCGCAGCCGGGCGGCGGCGTCGGTGACGGCCAGCCGGGGTTCGCCGCGCAGCCAGCCCGCGGCCAGCCGCAGCGCGGCCGGGCGGTTGGCGCAGGCTTCGGCGAGGTCGGCGGCGCCGACCGGGTCGCAGGAGATCCGGGTGCCGCCGACCAGCTCGCCCAGCAGGTCGACCGCCGCGCGGTGGTCCATCCCGCCGAGGATCACCGGGTCGATGCCCTCGATGCCCGTCAGCGGCCCGGAGGTGGTCGCCAGCAGCAGCGACCCGCTCTTCTCCGCGAGCAGCGGCCACACCTGCCCGGCGTCGCGGACGTCGTCCAGCAGCACCAGGGCCCGGCGCTGCCCCAGGGCCTCGCGCAGCGCCTCGCAGGCCGGGTCCTCCTCGGCGGCGCCGGGCAGCAGCGCCGCGCCGGGGCGCTCCCCGAGCTGGTCCAGCAGCACCCGGGCGGCCCGGCCGGGCCCGACCCGGGTGCCGTCGGGCGCGGACATCCGCACGTACAGCAGCCCGTCGGGGTGGTCGCCGGCCACCGACCGGGCCCAGTGCACCGCGAGCGCGGTGCGCCCCGAACCGGGCCGCCCGGCCAGCACCAGCAGCCGCCCGCGGCCCTGCGCGGGCCGCCCGGCCGCCACCGTGAGCGCCGTCAGCTCCGCCGCGCGCCCCGCGAACGGGCGGGCGCCCGCGGGCAGCGCGTCGAAGATCCCGGCCGCTTCGGCCACCGCCGCCGTCTTCCTCGCCACCCGCGCCACTCCCGACCCGTCGCCCAGCGAACCGAACCCTGTCCGCGAAGCGTAGTTCGAGCGCCCCTCCCCACCGGGACACCCCGGTATGACCAACCGCCGAATCACCCCGCCGGCGCAAAGCCCGGAGGCTCGATACCCGGCGACGCGACATCAGGGGCGCGGGGAACTGCGCGAAGCGGAGGAACCCCACCGCAAGGTCGCGGCACGGACATCGACCTGCCGTCACCCCGCGCCCCGCGGCACGCCCGTGGCCGCCCGTGCAGTTCCCCGCGCCCCCGGCCCCGCCGCCCCTCGGCGGCTCAGAAGGGCCGCGCCTCCCACGGGCTGTCCGCCGGGTGCAGCGCCTCCAGGCCGCCGGCCCGGCCGCGGGCCGCGTGCAGCGCCAGCGTGCCCGTGACCAGCGTCGGGTTGTGCAGTTCGCCCGCCAGGATCTTGCCGACCAGTTCGTCGAGCGGCACCCAGGCGGCCTCCAGCTCCAGTTCCTCGCCGTGCGCGGCGTACTTCTCGCCGTCGGCCTCGGACAGCCCCGTGGCGAGGAACAGCCGGACGGCCTCGTCGCTGCCGCCGGGCGAGGTGTAGAAGTCGACCAGGACCCGCCACTGCCCGGCCTTGCAGTGGGCCTCCTCGAAGAGCTCCCGCTGCGCCGCGTGCAGCGGGTTCTCGCCGGGCACGTCGAGCAGCCCGGCGGGCAGTTCCCAGAGCCGCTGCCGGACGGGGTGCCGGTACTGGCGCAGCGTCAGGACCCGCCCGGCGTCGTCGACGGCGAGGACGGCGACCGAGCCGGGGTGCAGCTGGTAGTCGCGCTGGGCCCAGTTCCCGTCCGGCATCCGGACCTGTTCGCTGCGCACGCCCGTCACCTTGCCCTCGAACGGCGTCCGCCCGTCCCGGACGTCCCAATGCTCCGCGGCGTCCCGAATCCCGGTCACAGCCACCACACCCCTTCTCGTCAGTTAGACACAATCTACCGGACGGGCGGGCCCCGACACGCCGAACCGCCCGCCCCGGTGGCCCCGGGACGGGCGGTTCGGCAGGAGCGGCGTCAGCCGACCTTGCGCTCGATCGCCGCGGCGACCAGGCCCGCGAACAGCGGGTGCGGGCGGGTCGGGCGGGACTTCAGCTCGGGGTGGGCCTGGGTGGCGACCAGGTAGGGGTGGACCTCGCGCGGGTACTCGACGTACTCGACCAGGTCGCCCTTCGGGGAGAGGCCGGAGAACTGCAGGCCGGTCTTCTCCAGGTCGGCGCGGTAGGCGTTGTTGACCTCGTAGCGGTGGCGGTGGCGCTCCTCGACGTACTGCTCGCCGCCGTAGACCTCGCGCACGATCGAGCCCTCGGCGAGCTTCGCCGGGTACAGGCCCAGGCGCATGGTGCCGCCCAGGTCGCCCTTGCCGTCGACGATGGCGAGCTGCTCGGCCATGGTCGAGATCACGGGGTACTTCGCGGCGGAGTCGAACTCGGTGGAGTTCGCCTCGGGCAGGCCGGCCAGGTTGCGGGCCGCCTCGATGACCACGCACTGCAGGCCCAGGCACAGGCCGAGCAGCGGGATGCGGTTCTCCCGGCCGTAGGTGATCGCGGCGACCTTGCCGTCCACGCCGCGGTCGCCGAAGCCGCCGGGGATGCAGATCGCGTCGACGTCGCCGAGCTGCTCCTGCGCGCCCTCGGGGGTCTCGCAGTCGTCCGAGGTGACCCACTTGATCTGGACCCGGGCGTTGTTGGCGAAGCCGCCGGCCCGCAGCGCCTCGGTCACCGACAGGTAGGCGTCCGGCAGGTCGATGTACTTGCCGACCAGCGCGACCTTGACCTCGTGCTGCGGCTCGTGGACCCGGCGCAGCAGGTCGTCCCAGGTGGTCCAGTCCACGTCGCGGAACGGCAGGTCGAGGCGGCGCACCACGTACGCGTCCAGGCCCTCGCCGTGCAGCACCTTGGGGATGTCGTAGATCGACTTGGCGTCGATCGCGGCGACCACGGCCTCCTCGTCGACGTCGCACATCAGCGAGATCTTGCGCTTGATGGCCTGCGGCACCTCGCGGTCGGCGCGCAGCACGATCGCGTCGGGCTGGATGCCGATGTTGCGCAGCGCGGCCACCGAGTGCTGGGTGGGCTTGGTCTTCAGCTCGCCGGACGGGCCGATGTACGGCAGCAGCGAAACGTGCACGAAGAACACGTTGTCGCGGCCGACCTCGTGGCGGACCTGGCGGACGGCCTCCAGGAACGGCAGCGACTCGATGTCGCCGACGGTGCCGCCGACCTCGGTGATCACCACGTCGACGTCCTCGGTCGCCATCCGGCGGATCCGGGACTTGATCTCGTTGGTGATGTGCGGGATGACCTGGACGGTGTCGCCCAGGTACTCGCCGCGCCGCTCCTTGGCGATCACCGTGGAGTAGACCTGGCCGGTGGTGACGTTCGCCGAGCCGTGCAGGTTGGTGTCGAGGAAGCGCTCGTAGTGGCCGATGTCGAGGTCGGTCTCGGCGCCGTCGTCGGTGACGAAGACCTCACCGTGCTGGAACGGGTTCATGGTGCCCGGGTCCACGTTGAGGTACGGGTCGAGCTTCTGCATGGTCACCCGCAGGCCGCGGGCCTTGAGCAGGGCGCCGAGGCTGGAGGCGGTGAGGCCCTTGCCGAGCGAGGAGGCGACACCCCCGGTGACGAAGAGGTGCTTGGTCGTCACGGCGCGGCCGCTGGCCGACTTGCCGGAATGGGGCTGTGCCAAGAGGGGGCTCCCGTGGGTCGCGTGTCGGAGAGTGACGCCGGTGGAGGGGCTCCCGGCCCTCGTTCCCACCAGTTCCACGGGATACCAGCGTATCAGTGCCCCGGCGAGTGCTCGCCCGCGTCCGGGTGGACGGTTCCCGGACGAATCGATCGGACGGCCCATCCGGGCAGGTCAGAGCGGCCGGGAGGGGGCGGAGCGGGGCGCGCTCCGGGGCGCGTGGCGCCGCCCGAACCACCCGAATCCACGTATTCTGCTCAAACGTCGACATCCTCGCCCGACCCGTGCGCGCCGCCGCCGCGGGGGCACGCTGGAACGGAGAACAATGGCCGGTCGCATCGAGGACTACGCGCTCATCGGGGACATGCAGACCGCCGCCCTGGTCAGCCGGGACGGCGCGGTCGACTGGCTGTGCCTGCCGCGCTTCGACTCGCCCGCGGTGTTCGCGGGCCTGCTCGGCACCGACGAGCACGGCTTCTGGCGGATCGGCCCCGCCCTGCCGGTCGGCGAGCGGCCCGCCCCGCCGCCGCCCCGCCCGACCCTGCTCGACCCCGCCGGGCCCCCGCTGCCCCCCGACACCGCCGCCGCGCCCGCCGTCCCGTGCGACCGGCGCCGCTACCGGGGCGACTCGCTGGTCCTGGAGCAGGAGTGGGACACCCAGGGCGGCACCGTCCGGGTCACCGACTTCATGCCGCCCCGGCACCTGCTCGGCACCCCCGACGTGCCGCAGATGATCCGGATCGTCGAGGGCCTGGCCGGCACCGTCCGGATGCGCTCGGCGGTGCGGATGCGCTTCAGCTACGGCCGGATCGTCCCCTGGGTGCACCGGGTCGAGCAGCCCGACGGCGGGCACCGCACCGTCGCCGTCGCCGGACCGGACTCGGTCTGGCTGGACGGGAAGGCCGAGACCTACGGCCGCGACCTGACCACCTACGCCGACTTCACCGTCACCGCGGGCGAGCGGATCGCCTTCGGCCTGACCTGGAAGGCCTCGCACGAGCCCGCGCCCGCCCCGCCGGACGCCGAGGACGCGCTGGAGTCCACCGAGCGGTTCTGGCGCGAGTGGGTGGAGCAGTGCACCTACCGGGGCCCCTACCGGGAGGCCGTGGTCCGCTCGCTGATCACCCTCAAGGCGCTCACCTACGCCCCCACCGGCGGCATCGTCGCCGCCCCCACCACCTCGCTGCCCGAGGACCTCGGCGGCGAGCGCAACTGGGACTACCGCTACACCTGGCTGCGCGACGCCGCGATCACCCTCTCCTCGCTGCTGCGCACCGGCTACCGCGAGGAGGCCCGGGCCTGGCGCGAGTGGCTGCTGCGCGCGGTGGCCGGCGACCCGGAGAACCTGCAGATCATGTACGGCATCGCCGGGGAGCGCGAACTCACCGAGTCCGAGCTCGACTGGCTGCCCGGCTACGAGGGCTCCCGCCCGGTCCGGGTCGGCAACGGCGCCGCCGGGCAGCTCCAGCTCGACGTGTACGGCGAGGTCGTCGAGGCCCTGCACCTGGCCACCATGTCCGGCCTGGCCCGGCACGACCACGCCCACCAGCTCCAGCTGCGCCTGATCGAGTACCTGGAGGACCACTGGCGCGACCCGGACGAGGGCATCTGGGAGGTCCGCGGCCCGCGCCGGCACTTCGTGCACTCGAAGGTGATGGCCTGGGTCGCCGTCGACCGCACCCTGAAGCTGCTGGAGCAGGTCGAGGAGCCGCCGCCCGGCCTGGTCGAACGCTGGACGGAGCTGCGCGAGGAGATCCACGCCGACGTCTGCGCCAAGGGCTACGACCCGCGCCGCAACACCTTCACCCAGTACTACGGCGGCCAGGAGCTGGACGCCTCGCTGCTGCTGATCCCGCAGGTCGGCTTCCTGCCGCCGGACGACAAGCGCGTGATCGGCACCATCGAGGCGATCCAGCGCGAACTGTCCACCGAGGACGGGTTCGTGCTGCGCTACCCGACCCACGACGACGACGGGAACAACGTCGACGGGCTGTCCGGGCACGAAGGGGCGTTCCTGGCCTGCTCGTTCTGGCTGGCCGACGACCTGGCGATGATCGGGCGGGTCGGCGAGGCCCGCGAGCTGTTCGACCGGCTGCTGGGGCTGCGCAACGACCTGGGGCTGCTCGCCGAGGAGTGGGACCCGCGGGCCCGCCGCCAGGTCGGCAACTTCCCGCAGGCGTTCAGCCACGTCCCGCTGATCGACACCGCGCTGCGGCTGACCGCCGCCGGCGGCATCGACCTGGCGAACTGAGCACCGGCCCGGCTGACCGGCTGACCGGCTGACCGGCGACCTGAGCGGCCGTCAGGGGCGGCGCTGCACCAGCTCGTCGTAGATGCTCAGCACCTGGGCGACGGTCGCGGCCTCGTCCGGCCAGGTCCGGGCCTGGGCCCGGCCGACGGCGGCCAGCGCGGACCGGCGCCGCTCGTCGCCGAGCAGCTCGCGGACCGCGCCGCCGAGCGCCTGCGGGTCGGCGAACGGGACCAGCACCGCGGCGTCGCCGACCAGTTCGGGCACCCCGCCGACGGCGGTCGCCACCACCGGGACGCCGGCCCGCATCGCCTCCTGGGCGACCAGCGAGCGGGCCTCCCAGCGCGAGGACAGCACCACCACGTCGGCGGCGGCCAGCAGGTCGGGGATGTCGGCCCGGTAGCCGAGCAGTTCGACCGGCAGCTGCTCGGCGGCGATCCGCTCGCGCAGCGCCTGCCGCTCGGGGCCGTCGCCGGCCAGCAGCACCCGGGGCGCGGGGGCGCCGGGCGCGGCGAAGTGCGGGACGGCGTCCAGCAGCAGGCCGAAGCACTTCTGCATCACCAGCCGGCCGATCGCCAGCACCACGGGGCGGCCGTCGTCGCCACCGGGCAGCGCGGCCCGGGCCTGCGCCCGGTCGAGCGTGCCGGGCGGCATCGGCGGGGCCGCGACCGGGCCCAGCCGGGCGTCGGTGGCGCCGAGTTCGCGGGCCCGGGCCACCAGGTCGGAGGAGGCGCCGAGGACCAGGTCGGCGGCCCGCACCACCCGGCGCTCCATCAGCCGCTGCAGCCGGCGGTCGAGGCCGGTGGTGAGCAGCGCGTGGTGCGAGGTCACCACCAGCGGCGTCTCCGGGCGGATGCCGGGGAAGCGGCCGGCGGTGCGCAGCGCCAGGTCGGCCAGCAGGCCGGCCCGCAGGCCGTGCGCGTGCACCACGTCGGCGCCGGTGAAGGCGCGGCGCAGCTCGCCGATGGCGAGGGCGTCGCTGCGGGCCCCGGAGGTGGGGGTGATGTCGACGGTGTGCAGGCGGGCGCCCGCGGCGGAGAAACCGAACAGCCGGTCGGTGCCCTCGGGCGCGCAGACCGTGACGGCGACGCCGTGCGCGACCAGGCCCTGGGTGAGGGAGCGCACGTGGGCGCCGATGCCGCCGGTCGCGGCGGAAAGGACGAGCACCACGTGCAGCTGGGGGGCCGCGGCGGCCCGGGCGGCGGAATGCTCCACGTCTGTCTCGCTCCGACTCGTTGTCAGCTGGTGTCCGGTCGCCACGATGCCAGGTCGGTCGGGTTCTTGGACAGTCGCCCGCCGTGGCGGGCGCGTCGCCCCGGGCCGGTCGGGCCCGGGGCGACGCGGGCGGCGCCGCGCGGCCGGGGTCAGTGCGCGCGGGCGGTCCGGGCGGCGGCCAGCAGTTCCTCGGCGTGCGCCCGGCCGAGCTCGGAGTCCTCCAACCCGGCCAGCATCCGCGACAGTTCGCGCACCCGCTGCTCGTCGTCGAGGGTCTTCACGCCGCTGCGGGTGACGGTGCCGTCGTTGGTCTTCTCCACCATCAGGTGCCGGTCCGCGAACGCGGCGACCTGCGGGAGGTGGGTGACCACCACGACCTGGGCGCTGCGGGCGAGTTTGGCCAGCCGGCGGCCGATCTCGACCGCGGCCTTGCCGCCGACGCCCGCGTCGACCTCGTCGAACAGGTAGGTGGGCACCGGGTCGGCGCCGGCGAAGACCACCTCGACGGCCAGCATGACGCGGGAGAGTTCACCGCCGGAGGCGCCCTTGGCGATCGGGCGGGGCTGCGCGCCGGGGTGCGGGGCGAGCAGCACCTCGACCTCGTCGACGCCGTGCGGGCCGTAGGAGACGGTGCGGCCCTCGATCTCGATCCCGGACAGGTCGTCGACCTGGCTGATCGCGAAGGTCACCCGGGCGTGCGGCATGGCGAGTTCGGCGAGCTCGTCGGAGACCGCGGCGGCGAACTTGTCGGCGGCGGCGTGCCTGGCCTGTGACACCTCGGCCGCCAGGTCGGCCAGCCGGGCGCGCAACTCGGTCTCCCGGGCGCCGAGTTCGTCGATCCGCTCGTCGTCGCCGTCGAGTTCGAGCAGGCGCACCGAACCGGTCTCGGCCCAGGCGACGACCTCGGCGAGGGTGCCCTCGGTGCCGGAGTACTTGCGCACCAGGTGGGCCAGGACGGCGCGGCGGTCCTCGACGGCGGCCAGCCGGACCGGGTCGGCGTCCAGGTCGTCGGCGTACCCGGCGAGGTCGCCGGCCACGTCGGCGAGCAGGTAGCCGACCTCGCCGAGCCGGTCGGCGAGGCCGGCGAGGCGCTCGTCGTGGTGGCGGACGGCGTCGACGGCGCGGCGGGCCTGGGCGAGCAGGGTGCCCGCGTCGACGGCCTCCGGGTCGGCGGGGTCGCCGGCCAGCGCGGCGTGCGCGAGCGTCGCCGCGGAGGACAGCGCGTCGGCGTGGCCGAGGCGTTCGGCCTCGGCGGCGAGCTCGGCGTCCTCCCCGGCGACGGGTTCGGCGGCGGTGATCTCCTCCAGGCCGAAGCGCAGCAGGTCGGCCTCCTGGGCGCGTTCGCGGGCCCGGGTGGTCAGCTCCTCCAGGGTCGCGGACACCTCCCGCAGCTCCCGGTACACCTCGCGGTAGCGGCCCAGCGGTTCGGCGACGGCCTCGCCCGCGTACCGGTCGAGGGCGCCGCGCTGCCGGGACGGGCGCAGCAGGCGCTGCTGGTCGGTCTGGCCGTGCACGGCGATCAGGTCCTCGCCGAGCTCGGCGAGCAGGCCGACCGGGACGGCGCGGCCGCCGACGTGCGCGCGGGAGCGGCCCTCGGCGGAGACGGTGCGGCTGATCAGCAGCTCGCCGTCGTCGAGTTCGGCGCCGGCCTCGACCGCCCTGGCCAGCACCGGCGACTTCGGGTCGAGGGTCAACCGGCCCTCCACCACGGCCCGTTGGGAGCCGTTGCGCACCAGCGCCGGGTCGGCCCGGCCGCCGAGCAGCAGCCCGAGGCTGGTCACCACCATGGTCTTGCCCGCACCGGTCTCCCCGGTGACGGCGGTGAACCCGGGGGCGAGTTCGACCACCGCGTCGTCGATGACGCCCAGATCCCGTATCCGCATCTCGTCCAGCACGGTGACGACCTTACGAGGTTCCACCGTCGCTTTGCGACGACCGCCCCCGGTTTCACACCCTCGTGGCGGTCGGGGCGGGCGCGGGCACCGACAGGCGCGGCAGGAACAGCTGCACCAGCGGGCCGATGGCCAGCGCGTAGGCGAGGGTGCCGATGCCGAAGGTCCCGCCGAGGGCGATGCCGACGGCCAGCACGGTCAACTCCAGTCCGGTGCGGATCAGCCGCACGGAGCGGCCGGTGCGCCGGTGCAGGCCGGTCATCAGGCCGTCGCGCGGGCCCGGGCCGAGCCGGGCGCCGATGTACAGGCCGGTGGCGAGGCCGTTCAGGAGGATCCCGGCGGCCAGCAGCGGCAGGCGGACGGCGAGCGCGTGCGGGGCCGGCAGCAGGGACAGCGTGGCGTCCATCGCGGCGCCCAGCACCAGCACGTTGCCGATGGTGCCGACGCCGGGCTTCTGCCGCAGCGGCACCCAGAGCAGCAGCACCAGGGCGCCGACCACGGTCACCCAGGTGCCGACCGAGCCGCCCAGGTGCCGGGCCAGGCCCTGGTGCAGCACGTCCCACGGGTTGCCGCCGAGCGAGGCGCGCAGCATCAGGCCCATCGAGACGCCGTACAGGGTGAGCCCGGCGGCGAGCTGCGCCAGCCGGCGGGGCAGGTCGCCGCGGGCGGCGGACAGGGGCAGGGAGAGCGCCATCGGGTGGACCTCTTCTCGGGCTTCGCTTGCCGTCTCTCGGCACTGCACGCCACTATGGGCAGTCCAAAAGGCGACCCGACAGGGCCAATCCGATCCGAGTGGACTGATTTCCGTGGCCGAGTGGCACAGCACGCTGACCCCGCACGCCCTGGCCCGCCAGCTCGCCGCCGCCCCCGCCCCGGCCCGCCGCGGCCCCGCCTACCGGACCCTCGCCGACCGGGTCTCCCGGCTGGTCGCCGACGGCCGCCTCCCGGTCGGCACCCGGCTGCCCGCCGAACGCGAACTCGCCGCCGAACTGCAGCTGTCCCGCACCACCGTCGCCGCCGCCTACGAGGCGCTGCGCACCGACGGCTTCCTGCACTCCCGGCGCGGCGCCGGCTCCTGGACCGCCCTCCCCGCGGGCACCCGCCCGCCCGCCGACGCCCTGCACCCCGTCTCCCCCGACCGGGGCGACGTCCTCGACCTCGGCCTGGCCGCGCCCACCGCCCCGCCGCAGCTCACCGAGGCCGCCGCGCACGCCGTCGCCCAGCTCCCCGCCTACACCGGCGGCCACGGCAACTACCCGACCGGCCTGCCGGCGCTCCGCGAGGCCGTCGCCCGGCGCCTCACCGAACGCGGCCTGCCCACCGGCCCCGACCAGGTGATGATCACCACCGGCGCGATGAGCGCCCTGCACCTGGTCCACCAGGCCCTGCTGACCCGCGGCGACCGGGTCGCCGTCGAGGCCCCCAGCTACGTCAACACGCTGCGCGCCCTGCAGCGCTCCGGCGCCCGCCTGGTCCCCGTCCCGTTCGCCGGCGGCCCCGACGGCGCCGACGGCCGCACCGGCTGGGACCTCGCCCAGTGGCAGCGGGTGCTGCGCGGCGCCGCCCCGAAACTCGCCTCCACCGTCCCGGACTTCCAGAACCCCACCGGCGCCCTGATCGACGAGGACCAGCGCCGCGCCCTGCTCGCCCACGCCCGGGCCGCCGGCACCGCCGTCGTCACCGACGAGACCTGCGCCGAACTCGGCTGGGGCGTCGCCGACGCCGACCTGCCCCGCCCGTTGGCCGCCCTCGACCGGGACGCCCAGGTGATCACCGTCGGCTCGGCCGGCAAACTGCTCTGGCCCGGCCTGCGGATCGGCTGGCTGCGCGCCCAGCCGTCCCTGGTACGGAAGTTGGCCGCCGACCGGGCGCTCTACGACCTCGGCACACCCGTCCTCGACCAGCTGGTCGCGGCCCGCCTGCTGACCGAGCACCTGCCCGCCGTCCGCGCCGACCGGCACGCCCAACTCCGCGCCACCGCCGAGGCGTTCACCCGCCTGCTGCCCGCGCGCTTCCCCGCCTGGCGGGCCGCCGCGCCGCCCGGCGGCCTCGCCCTGTGGGTCGCCACCCCCGGCACCCCCGCCAGCGCGCTCGCCCGGGCCGGCGAACGCCTCGGCGTCCGGATCGCCGCCGGCGCCGGGTTCGGCGTCGACGGCGCCTTCGAGGAGTACCTGCGGCTGCCGCTCACGCTGCCCGCCGACCGGGTCGAGGAGGCCCTGGGCCGGCTCGCCGAAGCCGCCGAACTCGCCCGCGCCGAACGCTTCTCCGCCGCCGACCCGGCCCCCGCCGAGCTCTGACCGGCCGTCGACCGGCCCGCCGCGCTCAGCAGTTGCCCGACCACCGGCCCGCCGCGCTCAGCAGTTGTCGGACCGCCCGCGCCACCCCACCACCGGCAGCGCGAACTTCGCCACCAACCGGTCCGTGAACGGCGCCCGGTGCAGCCGCGCCAGCCGCACCGGCGTCTTGCCGCGCCGCACCTCCACCCGCGCCCCCGGCGGCAGCTCCGCCGACCGGCGCCCGTCGCACCACAGCACCCCGTGCGGCGTCTTCGGCAGCACCTCCACCGCCAGCACCGAGTCCGGCGACGTCACCAGCGGCCGCGCGAACAGCGCGTGCGCGCTGATCGGCACCATCAGCAGCGCCTCCACCTCCGGCCACACCACCGGCCCGCCGCCCGAGAACGCGTACGCCGTCGACCCCGTCGGCGTGGACAGCACCACCCCGTCGCAGCCGAACGTCGACACCGGACGGCCGTCCACCTCGGTGACCACCTCCAGCATCCGCTCCCGGGACGCCTTCTCCACCGACGCCTCGTTCAGCGCCCAGTCCTCGTGCAGCACGTCGCCGTTGGTGCGCACCAGCACGTCGACGGTCATCCGCTCCTCGACCTCGTAGTCGGCCGCCACCACCCGCTCGACCACCGTCGCCAGGTCGTCGCGCTCCGCCTCCGCGAGGAAGCCCACCCGGCCCAGGTTGATCCCCAGCATCGGCAGCCCCGACTCCCGGGCCAGCTCCGCGCCGCGCAGCAGCGTGCCGTCGCCGCCCGCGACCAGGATCAACTCGCAGCCGTCCGCCGCCCCGTGGCCGCCCGGCACCAGCTCCACGCCCTCCGGCAGGTCCAGCCCCACCGCCTCGGTCTCCAGCAGCCTGATCCGGAGACCCGCCCGCAGCAGCCCGTCGACCAGCCCCTCGACGCTGCGCAGCGCCGCCTCCCGGCCGGTGTGCGCGATCAGGAAGACCGTACGTCGATCGCTCATTGCCCGCTGCCCTCTCCCTCTGCCGGCCCGGCCACCCCGGCCCGACCACGGCCTGCCAGTCTGCGCAACGCCCGGACGCCTGCCAAGTACCCTACTGGGGGCCCTCGGCCACGGCCCGGTCCGCCGCCGCCGGGTCCAGCGGCTCCGCGTCCCGGCGCAGCCACAGGAAGTACTCCACGTTGCCCGACGGCCCCGGCAGCGGCGACGCCGTCACCGCCCGCACCCCCAGGCCCGACTGCCGGGCCTGCCCGGCGACCTGACGGATCGTCTCCGCCCGCAGCTCCGGCGACCGCACCACCCCGCCCGAGCCCAGCCGCTCCTTGCCGATCTCGAACTGCGGCTTCACCATCAGCACCAGGTCCGCGTCCGGCGCCGCGCAGCCCGCCAGCGCGGGCAGCACCAGGCCCAGCGAGATGAACGACAGGTCGCCCACCACCAGGTCCACCGGCTCCCCGCCGATCAGCTCCGGCGTCAGCTCCCGCACGTTGGTGCGGTCCATCACCGTCACCCGCTCGTCGCTCTGCAACGACCAGGCCAGCTGCCCGTAGCCGACGTCCACCGCCAGCACGTGCGCCGCGCCCGCGCGCAGCAGCACGTCCGTGAACCCGCCCGTCGACGCGCCCGCGTCCAGCGCCCGCCGACCCGCCACCACCAGGCCCTGCGGGACGAACGCCGCGAACGCGCCCGCCAGCTTGTGCCCGCCGCGCGACACGTAGTCCGGGTCGGTGTCGTCCTTCGCCACCACCACCGCCGCCGCGGTCTCCACCTGCGTCGCCGGCTTCGTCGCCACCGCGCCGCCCACCGTCACCCGGCCCGCCGCGATCAACTCGCTCGCGTGCTCCCGCGAACGGGCCAGCTTGCGGCGCACCAGCTCCGCGTCCAGACGGCGTCGTGCCACTGCCACTGCTACGTCAGCTCCCACCATCGCGTGTCGTCACTCGCGGTCCAGTTCCGCGAGGGTCGCGGCGAGCCGCGCATGGACATCTTCGTACACCTCGGCCCGCTGCTCCGCCCCCGCCCCGTCCGCCTCCCCCAGCCGGGCCAGCGCCTCGTCCACCGCGGCCTCCCCCGTCCGGGGCACCTCACTCACCGCCGCCACCCGCCCCCGGAGCGGCCTTCTTCCCGGCGGACCGCTTCGCGGGCGCCCGCTTCACCGGCTTCGGGGCAGCGGCTTCCCCCGCCGGGGCCTGCTGCGCCGGGGCCTTCTTCGCTGCGGTCCGCTTCGCCGGGGCCGCCCCCTCGGACGGAGCGCCCGCCGCCGGGGCCTTCTTCCGCGCCGGCGCCTTCTTCACCGGCAGCGGCGCACTGGGCGAGTCCGCGCCCCCGGACGGCGCCGGGGCCGTCTGCGGCGTCACCGCCCGCTCCCCGGCCGCTGCGGCCTTCCGCGCCACCGTCCGCGGCGTCACCGCCCGCTCCCCGGCCGCCTGCTCCCCGCCCGCCTGTTCCCCGCCCGCCGGGGCCCGGCGCGGCACCGAGCGCTGCGCCGCCGTCTGCTTCGCCGCCGCGCCCTTGCGCACCGCGGCCTTCCGGACCGGGGCCGCCGGGGCGCCCTCCGCGGCGGCCTTCCGCGCCGCCGCCTTCTTCACCCCGGCCGCCGAACCCGCCGCCTGCTTGCGGGCCGCCGCCTTCCGCGCCGTCGCCCGCGGGCCGCGCACCGGCGCCCCCTCGGCGGGCACGGGCGGCGCCGCCGGCTCCTCGTCCCAGCCCGCGTCGAACAGGCCCTGCGCCCGGGCCGCCGGCCGGACCACCGGCTCCGCCCGCTCCGGCTCGGGCTCCGCCACCCGCTCGGACCGCCCGGCCCCCTCGGGCCCGGCCGCCGGGCCGTCCACCTCGCGCAGCTTCGACTCCAGGAAGCTCAGCACCACGCCGACCTTCACCACCTGATCGCCGACCTTCTCGAACACCCGCTCCGCCTCGCCCCGGGCCACGCCCGCGACCAGGTCGACACCGGCCCGGCCGGCCGTCACGGCCTCCCCGGCGAGCGTCCTCAACTGCTCGACGGCGGGCGGCAGTTCACCACCGAGCTGGAGCAGCCCCTCGGCCGCGTCCCAGACCCGGCGCCCGGCCTCCTCGGCCACCTGCGCCGCGACCACCACCACGCCCCGCACACCCTGCACCGCGTCCCGCAGCATCCGCCCGCCTCCTCGCCCGCCACCGACTGCCGCTCCGACGCTACCCTCTCCCGCCCGGCCCCGTCCGCCGCTGCGCTAGCGTGGAACGCCGAACGACCACCGACAGGAGCACGCCGCACCCATGGCCAGCATCGAGGAGTGCCACCGCGCACTGGAGCAGCTCAGCCGCAACCTCGCCACCGCGGGCGGCGACGTCCGCAAGGCCGCCGAACTCGACCGGTCGCTCAGCTGCCACCTCACCGACCTCGACCTGACCTTCACCGGCCGCCTCACCGCCGGACGGCTCGCCGACGTCGCCGACCACCCCGGCCCGCCCGCCACCAAGGCCGACATCCGCCTCACCACCACCGGCGACGACCTGGTCGCCCTGGTCGACGGCCGCCTCCCCTTCCCCACCGCCTGGGCCACCGGCCGCCTCAAGCTCGACGCCGGCTTCCGCGACCTCCTCCGCCTGCGCACCCTGCTCTGAACCGCCCCGGCCACGACCACCCTCGGCGCACGGACGGAACAGGCCGGCCGCGTACCGGCCCACGCCGGGCAACCCCCGCGCCGCCCCCGGAGCACCGGCAGGTCCCGCCGGCTTCTCGCTCCCCGCCTACCCTCGGTGGCGCGACTGCACGGCCGACCGCCACGGCGCCACCACCATCACCGAGGCCGTCGGTGACGGCACAGTCGCCGTCGGTATCGGCGACGGCCCAGTCTCCGACGTCACCGCCGACGACGGCACGGCCCCGGCCGACGACGGCGCGCCCCGCTCCGCGCACACCGCCACCAGCACCGCACCCGCGACACCCGCCGCACCCATCGCGGCCACCACCCGAACCGTCCGTCCCCGCACCGCGTCCCCTTTGGTTTGAATTCGTTCGAAACAGTACCGGACCAGCGACACCGACCCCCGTCAAGCGGATGCCGGCAGCCCCGCCAGGGCCTTCGCCGACTCCGGCGCCGCCCCGTTCGCGTCCGCCCAGGTCCAGGCCGCCGCGCACAGCGCCCGCAGCGCGTCGATCCGCGCGCCCGCACCCGACAGGGTCAGCGCCCCGCCGTCCACCCCGGCCTCCCAGCCGCCGCAGTCGAACCGGCCGCCGCCCGGCGCCGCCACCTCCGGCTGCGGCTCCAGCAGGCCCCGCAGGTCCTCCGCCAGATAGGTCGGCCGGTGCCGCAGCGGCGCCGCCAGCACCTCCTCCGGCGTCGCCACGCCCGTGAACACCAGCAGCGAGTCCACCCCGCCGTTGAACGCGCCCTCGATGTCGGTGTCCAACCGGTCCCCGACCACCAGCGGACGCTTCGCCCCCGTCCGCAGCACCGTCTCCCGGTGCATCGGCGGCAGCGGCTTCCCCGCCACCTCCGGCTCCACCCCGGTCGCCGCCCGCACCGCCGCCACCAGCGTCCCGTTGCCCGGCGCGATCCCCCGCGCCGTCGGGATCGACAGGTCCGTGTTCGACGCCACCCACGGCAGGCCCCGGCCCACCGCGTACGAGGCCTCCGCCAGGTCCGTCCAACCCACCGACGGGTCGTAGCCCTGCACCACTGCCGCCGGGTCCTCGTCCAGCGAGCGCACCGGCACCAGCCCGCGCTCCTCCAGCGCCTCCACCAGGCCCGCCCCGCCGACTACCAGCACCCGCGACCCCGCCGGCACCTTCTCCGCCACCAGCCGCGCCGCCGCCTGGGCCGAATTGATCACGTCCCCGGGCTCGGCCGGCACCCCCAGCTCGGTCAGGTGCTCCGCCACCACCCGCGGCGGCCGCGACGCGTTGTTCGTGACGTACGCCAGCCGCATCCCCGCCGCCCGCGCCCGCTCCAACGACTCCACCGCGTGCCCGATCGCGTGCGGCCCCGCGTACACCACCCCGTCCAGGTCGAGCAGCGCCGTGTCGTACGCCTCCGTCAACGCCACCGCGCTGAACCCCGGCACGCTCCGCACCACCGCGGCACTCTCCGTCATCGCTGCTCCACCCTCGCCACCTCGAACCGAACGGACACCCGCCACCCTAGATGCCCCGACGGGGCGGGGCGTCAGGCCGCCTCCGGCCCGTCCGGCGGCGCCACGTAGCCCGGCGCGCCCGGCAGCAGCGGCCCGTACGCCCCCGCCCGGGCCGCCAGCGTCGCCCTGGTCTGCCGCAGCGCCGCCCGGTAGTGCGCGTTGCCCGGGCTCATCGCCACCGCCAGCGCCAGGTGCTCCGCCGAGGTCTCGAAGTCCCCCAGCCGGGCCGCCGACATCCCCCACCCGAACTGCGCGTAGTCGTCCGACGGGTCGGCCACCGCCACCGCCCGGAAACTCTCCAGCGCCGCCCGGTACTGCCCCGCGTCGAACTGCGCCCGCGCCAGCGCCTCCCGGACCGACCCCGACTCCGGCTCCGCCTCCGCCGCCCGCGCCAGCAACTGCACCGCCGCCGCCGGGTGCCGCTCCTCCAACAGCCGCACCCCGCGCCGGAACCAGTCGTACACGTCGCCGCCCGGCGCCCCGTCCGCCCCGTCCCCGGGAACAGCCGCCGCCCCGCCCGCGCTGTCGCCCCCGTGCTCCCCGCGCCCCATCCGCACCCACCGCCTTCCCGTCCGCCCAGCTCACCCGCCCGCCCGTGACCCGGACGACCCAGCCCGACGCGATCTCCCTACAAGGACTACCCGACTAACATGCCCAGAATGAGCGCCCCTCGTGCCGAAAGCGGCATCGAGCCCTCGGGCGGCCCCGGAGACCCCGGGCACGTCGCCACCGCAGGGCTGTCCCTCTCCCCGTTCCGCGGCCTGCGCTACGACCCGCGCCGGGTCGGCGACCTGGCCGCCGTCACCTCCCCGCCCTACGACGTGGTCGACCCCGGCCGGCGCCTCGACCTGGAGACCGCCGACCCGCACAACATCGTCCGCCTGATCCTCCCCCGCCCCGAACCCGAGGACGCCGGCGACCGCCCCGACCGCGACACCCGCTACCGGCACGCCGCCCGCCTGCTCCACGACTGGCAGCAGCAGGGCGTCCTCACCGCCGACCCGCGCCCCGCCCTCTACGTCTACGAGCAGCGCTCCCCCTCCGGCTCCCTCCAGCGCGGCCTGATCGGCGCCCTCGCCGTCAGCGGCCCCGAGGCCGGCGTCGTCCTCCCGCACGAGGACGTCATGCCCAAGCCCGTCGCCGACCGGGTCGGCCTGATGCGCACCACCCGGGCCAACCTCGAACCGCTGCTGCTCACCTACCGCGGCAACGGCCGCGCCGCCGACGTCGTCGAACGCACCGCCGCCGGCGAGCCCCTGCTCGCCACCACCACCAGCGACGGCACCGACCACCGCCTGTGGGCCGTCACCGACCCCGCCGACCTCGCCGACGTCACCCGCGACCTCGCCACCTGCCGCGCCCTGATCGCCGACGGCCACCACCGCTGGGAGATGTACCTGCGCCTCCAGCGCGAGAACCGCCACCTCCCGCGCAGCCCCTGGGACCGCGGCCTGGTCCTGCTCGTCGACACCGACCGCTACCCCCTGCGGGTCCGCGCCATCCACCGCGTCCTGCAGCGCCTCCCGCTGTCCGCCGCGCTCGCCGCCCTCGACCCCGACGTCTGGCGGGTCACCGAACTCCCCGGCACCCTCCCCGACGCCCTCAAGGCTCTCGCCGACGCCCGCAGCGGCCCGGACAACGCCTTCGTCCTCACCCCCGGCGACGGCCGCTTCCTGCTCCTCACCGGCCCCGACGAGCGCACCCTCGCCGCCACCGTCCGCACCGACCGCCCCGAGGAGTGGCGCCGCCTCGACGCCACCGTCCTGCACGCCGTCCTGCTCGACCGCACCTGGCACGTCCCCGACAGCCCCGAGCACATCGGCTACCTGCACTCCGCCGAGGCCGCCGTCCGCGAGGCCACCCGCACCGGCGGCACCGCCGTCCTGCTGCACCCCGTCGAGGAGCGCGTGGTCCGCCGCCTCGCCGAACAGGGCGTCACCATGCCCCGCAAGTCCACCTCCTTCGGCCCCAAACCGGCCACCGGACTCGTCCTGCGCTCCCTCGAACTCGGCTGACCCGCCCCGGCCGGCCCGCGAGGCGCCCCGGGAACGCGAAAGGGCCCCGCTCCGTCCGGGATGCCGTTGGCGAATTCGGGGCCGGGCGTGACGTCGGTCTCCAAGACCCGGTTGTGGTCTTGGAGACCGACGTTGTTGTTTGGGGTGGGGTTCGATGTCGATGCGTCCGGCCGGGGTTGGCGATATCCCTGCGGAGACGGTGAGGGTGGCCAGGGCGGCATTCTTGAAGGGGAGCCTGGCGATCCGCCTGCGGGACGAGCTGGGTGTCCTGTTCCAGGACGAGCAGTTCACGCTCCTCTTCCCGGCCCGGGGCAAGCCGGCGTGGTCACCCGGCCGACTCGCCCTGGTGTCGGTGCTCCAGTTCGCCGAGGGGCTGCCGGACCGTCAGGCGGCCACAGCGGTACGGGGTCGAATCGACTGGAAGTACGCGCTGGGCCTGGATCTCACCGATCCGGGGTTCGACTACTCCGTGCTCAGCGAGTTCCGTGCCCGGCTGGTGGACGCCGACGGCGGGCAGCGGATATTCGACCGGG